>CAYWLA010000027.1:8831-12458 GCA_964458955.1 uncultured Methanosarcinales archaeon | reverse complement strand
CCTGCAATAAAACGCCCGGGCTCAACAATCATTTTTATATTATATTCATGAAGCCAGTCTTTTAGTTCTTTTATTTTATTGAAAATCTGCTGAGAAAGATCTTCTGTATAATTTTTATAGTTAATAGGTATGCCTCCCCCAATATTCACAATATCCATCTGTTTTATTATTTCTTCAGGAATTGATTCTGATAATTCATATTTCAGGGACCACTCGCTTATATTCTGTGTTTTCCTGTGAAAATGTATTCCAAGCTTATTGATATTCTTATTTTTTCTTAGTTCAGGTATTAGCTTGTTTACCTGGGATGAGTAAAGGCCATAAACATAATGCTTTCCTGTCCTTATTGTGTTTTCCTTTAGGCGCATTCTTAACAACAGATTAATTTTTTTATTATTTTTCTTTAAGTAATCAAGCAGAATCTTTAAATCATTCTCATTATCTACAACAAAGTTTTCAACCTCTCTTTCAAACAAAACATCAAGCTCTTTATTTTTCCATGCCTGTGCGAAAAACCATATTTTTTTCTTGTCTTTAACCTGTTCTAATGATAAAATGAAATGTATTGCAAAAAAAGATTCAGTATTTTCCTCTAATACCCTGGCTACAATTGGATTTGTCTTTACACTATATGAAACAGCATCTGAAACCTGCTTTATTTTATTGTACTGCTCAATTACCTCTGATTTTGAAAGTATGAACCTTGCATTTGTCAGCATTTTAGAATTCCCTCTTTGCATAATGTTTCCAAAGCATTTATCATTGCTATCGGAAATGTTATTGAGACATCTCCAATAACAGTAGCAGCATCTGCATCATCTTTTATCTTTCCCCATGATTTTGCCTCTTTTGTTGTTGCGCCGCTCATGCTTCCAGAGGTATGGTGTGCAGTTGTCATATACACTGCATAATTTAAGCCGCCATTTAACAAGCATGAAAAAATTGCATGATGCTTTGAAACTCCTCCGCCAAGCGAGATTATGCCTTTTCTTTCATCATGGCTTGTTGAAAACAAGATGTTTGCAAAATCCTTTACAACATCAACAACAAAATCAGGATGCTTTTGCTGGAACATAAACAAATGAAAGCCAAATGCACCGTCTGTTATTGCAGGGCAGAATATTGGCACATTGTTTTTTGCTGCCTGGTATAAAATAGAATCCTCATCATTTAATGTCAGCCCTATTTCCTTCAAGAGCTCTGAGACAGGCCATGTTTTCTTCTTTTCATAAAACTTTTGCAGTAATGGCTGTATCATGTCCTCAAACCTTGCATAGCTCTCATTTCTTATGAAAAGGTTTCCAACCCTGTTAACGCCTTTCTCATAAAGCTCAACATCATCCATGTTAAAGTCCCCGATTATGAACTTTTCTCCAATGGCTTTCATAAAGTCCTCCTCAAGCCCGCCAATAGTTGTAACTATAATATCTGCCATTTTAAGCTTAATCATCTGGGCAAAAAAGCCCCTTAAGCCGGATGTAACCATATTAGATGTAAAAGTAAAAAATATCTTTGTTCCTTCTTTTTTCATCTTTACAATTATATTGGATGCCCTTGCAAGCTCTGCTCCCTGAAACCCAACCCTGCCTATTCTGTCTGCAAGCGATTTAACGCTCATTCCTTTTTCCCATTTGAAATCATGCACTTTTTCCATAATAAACACCTTTTATAGTTTAATTTGAATATAAATAAATCTAGCTAAAAGAAATAATTTACGAACCCATTTTTCTTACTGAACTCATATGAAAAAGGGAAACTGAGGCATATTTAAAACTTTCCATAAATTTGTGCAAAGCTTTAAATATCAAATATGTTTTTTGAGTTTTGGTGATAATTATGGCTATAATAGGATTTGATTTAAATAAAATAAGTATTGAAAGAACAGGCAATGTAACTGGAGAAATAAAAATCAATAATAATGTTTCTATAAAGGAGATTGACAAAATAGGTGTTCCTATTAAAAGAGAAGGTCAAGAGGGCTTGAGATTTGGCTTTGAATTTACATCAAACTATGAGCCAAAAATAGGCAGTGCGCTTATTAAGGGGAATGTTATTGTTGTAGAGGACAAAAAAAAGGCAGAAGATATTTTAAAGCAGTGGAAAAAAGATAAAAAGGCAGAAAGCGATGTTATGACTGCTGTCTTAAATACAGTGCTTGAGAAATGCAACATAGAGGCATTGATTCTAAGCAGGGAAGTTAATTTGCCTCCATCAATACCATTGCCAAAGGTAAAGCCTAAGAAACCTTAGTTCTAAAATCGAAACTTAGGTTAACATTAAAAGGGGGAAAATGCCAGAAAAAGAGCTAAAACTAAAGGTAATAGAAGCTTTACAAGATGATGTTAATAAAAGCATTGTTAGAATAGACTCTAATTTTATGCAGGAAATAGGTATAAGGCCTGGTGAAATAGTTAAAATAATAGGTGAAAGGGAAAGTGTTGCAATAGCTGACCGTGCTTATCCTGGAGATATAGGCCTTAATATAATAAGGATGGACGGCATAACAAGAAGAAATGCAAAAACAGGTATAGGTGAAGTTGTAAAAGTAAGCAAAGCAGATATTAAAGAAGCAAAAAAAGTCATAATAGCACCTGCAAGCAAAGGTGTTATGATAAATGCCCCGCCACATATTTTTAAACAAGGCCTTTTAGGAAAACCAGTTGTAAAAGGTGATATTGTATCACTAAGCTGGGCTAGAAAAAAAAGAGAATATGGCGGCGGCATGAATGAGATTTATGATGTGCTAAGCGAGAGCATGATGGGCTTTGGCCTTGGAAGCCTGAAATTTGTGGTTGCTGATTCTAATCCAAAGCAGGCTGTTGTAATATCTGAATTAACAGAGGTTGTATTTAATCCAGAAGCTATTGAAATAAAGGAAGAAAAAATTCTGGATATTACTTATGATGATATTGGCGGCCTAAAGGATGAGATTGATAAAGTAAGGGAAATGGTTGAGCTGCCATTAAAGCATCCAGAGATATTTGAAAGGCTTGGAATAGATCCTCCAAAAGGTGTTTTACTGCACGGTCCGCCAGGAACAGGAAAAACATTATTGGCAAAAGCAGTTGCAAATGAAACTAATTCGCATTTTATTCTGATTAACGGTCCTGAGATAATGAGCAAGTTTTATGGAGAGTCTGAAGGTAATCTAAGAAAGAAATTTGAGGATGCTGAAAAAAGTGCTCCATCAATTATTTTTATAGACGAGATAGATGCAATTGCACCAAAAAGAGAAGAGGTTCACGGCGAGGTTGAGAGAAGGGTTGTTGCCCAGTTGCTTGCCTTGATGGACGGCCTTAATGCAAGGGGCAAGGTTGTGGTTATTGCTGCAACAAACATACCCAACTCAATTGACATGGCACTAAGAAGGCCCGGAAGATTTGACAGGGAAATAGAGATAGGGGTTCCTGGCAAGCAGGGCCGCCTGGATGTTCTGAAAATTCATACAAGGAATATGCCATTAGATGGGGATATATACGCTAATATTTTTAAAGAAAAATTATTTAATGAGATTGAAAAACAAAAGTCTAATAATTCAGAAGAATTAAATAATTTAAAAAATGAACTTTCTGATAATTCAGAAGAATTAAATAATTTAAAAAATGAACTTTCTGATAATTCAGAAGA
>CAYWLA010000027.1:0-8731 GCA_964458955.1 uncultured Methanosarcinales archaeon | reverse complement strand
ATAATTCAGAAGAATTAAATAATTTAAAAAATGAACTTTCTGATAATTCAGAAGAATTAAATAATTTAAATTACGAATTAAAAGAATTAATATCAAAATCTAAAGGAAAGGGAGAAAGTTATTTACAAAGTATATTAAATAAAATTCAGGGATTAAAAAATAAAAAAACTCTAGTTGAAGAAAAAATAAAAATTACACAAGAGAAAAAAACTCTAGTTGAAGAAAAAATAAAAATTACACAAGAGAAAAAAACTCTAGTTGAAGAAAAAATAAAAATTACACAAGAAATTGATGAAGAACTTGATGAGAAAAAAACTTTTGTACTAAAACTTGTCACTAAATTAAAAAAGTTAGAAAAAAACAAAAGAATATATAATTTTGACGATGTAAGATCAACACTAATTGAGTTATATCAATCTAAAGAAGAAGAAAAACTTATTACTCAACTTTTAGATTTAGATATTTTAACAGCACAATTATTGGGTTCTATTAAAAGAGAGGGTGCGATTAGGGATCTTAAGGAGATTGCTGATAAAACATATGGCTTTGTTGGGGCTGACTTATCAGCACTTGCAAAAGAGGCTGCAATGATAGTTTTAAGAAGGATATTGCCTGACCTACATCTAAAAGAGACAAATATTATCCCAAAAGAAGTTTTGGAAAAGCTAAAAATTACAAAAGAAGATTTTATAAGGGCATTGGGTGTTGTAAGACCGTCTGCTTTAAGAGAGGTTTTGGTTGAGATTCCAGATATTAAATGGACTGATATCGGTGGGCTTGAGGATGTAAAGCAGGAATTAAAAGAGGCAGTTGAGTGGCCATTGAAGAATCCTGAATCCTTTAAAAATTTAGGTGTCAATCCGCCAAGAGGGATATTGATTTATGGAGCACCTGGAACTGGAAAAACATTATTGGCAAAGGCAGTTGCAAATGAGTCTGATGCAAACTTTATTTTGGTCAAAGGCCCTGAAATGTTAAGCAAGTGGGTCGGCGAAAGCGAGAAAGCAGTAAGGGCTGTTTTCAAAAAAGCAAGGCAAACTGCTCCAACCATTATCTTCTTTGATGAGATTGACTCAATAGCTCCAAGAAGAGGAATAAGCTCTGACAGCCATGTTACAGAAAGGGTTGTAAACCAGATCCTAACTGAAATGGATGGCCTTGAGAGCCTGCAGGATGTTATTGTTATTGCTGCAACAAACAGGCCTGACATGCTGGATACTGCACTTTTAAGGCCAGGAAGGTTTGACAGAATTATATTATGCCCTGCTCCTGACAAGAAAACAAGAGAGGAAATCTTTAAGGTTCATACAAAGGGGATGCCTTTGAAAGATGTAAAGATTGATGAGCTTGCAGAAAAAACAGAAGGCTATACAGGAGCAGATATTGAAGCTTTATGCAGGGAAGCAGCAATATTTGCATTAAGGAAAGATATCAAAGCAGACAAGATTAATATGAGCTGCTTTGAAAAGGCTTTGAAAAAGGTCAGGCCGTCTATAACAAAAGAGATTGAGAAAGCTTATGAGGATATAAGAAATCATTTCAGCTCTGCAAGGGCAAAGGAAATGAAGGAAGAAAAGCCTTCTTACATGGGTTGATCTGTCAATAAAAGGGGGTGTTTAAATGGTTTTGCTAAAAGAGGTTGTTGAATTTCTGGATGGTGAACTAGGAATAAAAGATGTTGAAGACAGCTCAAACAACGGGCTTCAGGTTTCTGGCAGTAAAGAAGTAAAGAAAATAGCATTTGCTGTTGACGCGTGCATGGAAGTTTTTGAGAAAGCAAAGGATTTTGACATGATTATTATTCATCATGGAATAAGCTGGGATGATTCCTTAAAGTATTTAACAGGCATTAATTATTCACGTGTTAAGTTTTTAGTTGAAAATAATATTTCCCTTTATGCTGCGCATTTGCCGCTTGACAAGCACCCAAAGCATGGCAACAATGCAGAGCTCTGCAGGATTTTTGGGCTAAAGCATATTCATGGTTTTGGGGATTATCATAAACAGATAATTGGTTTCACAGGAGAAAAAGAAATTAGTTTAAAGGATTTTGTAAAAGAGATTAATAAAAAATTAAATACTGCATGTAAGGTGTTTGATTTTGGAAATGAAAAAATTAAGAATATTGGTGTTGTTTCTGGCGGTGGAAGTTCTGCTTTAAATGAAGCAATTGAGAAAGGCCTTGACTGTTTTGTCACAGGAGAAATTCCACATCATTCCTACCAGCTGGCAAAAGAGGGAAAAATTAATCTGATTGCAGCCGGCCATTATGCAACAGAGACTTTGGGTGTTAAGGCCTTAATGAATATTCTAAAAGAAAAGTTTAAGGTCGAGGTTAAGTTTATTGATGCTCCGACCGGATTATAAATAATACTAAAATGAAATTTAATGCACAAATTGTTCCTGATAAATATGTAAAAGAAACATCCTTATTATTACAAAAGATTAGTCAATTAGAAGATGAAAAAAACAAAATAGAATATCCGCTTAAAAAATTTCTAAACAGTTTTATTGAAAAACATAAAAAAGATTTAGAATCTTTATCTTATCTTACAGATATTAGATATGACGAAGAATATCTTTCCGATTTATTGTCAGGTTTAGGAATAAAAACTAGTCAAAAAAAACTAGAAAGATACTTATACCCTTTTTCTGAAACAGATATACTTGAATACATTTTTTCTAATCAGAATGCATATTCAAAATTACCTAAAAATTTAAGGATGAACGGAAAAACTTACCTCAATTTAAAAAAAGATTATGAAAAAGGATTGAACGAAATTGGATTTAAAAGAGATTTTGATTCTTTATTTGTTTATCACAAAAAAGATTGGCTTTTACTTAAACTATTTGGAAAATTTCATGGAGAAAAAAATTTAGATAACTGTTGCTTAAGTTTTAATGCAAAAAAAAATATTAAAAATAAAGTAGATTCATTAAAATCAAAAATAGTTAAAGAAAAAAATGATATCTATACCCCTATAATATTAGGGATGTTAGGTAAATATTATAATGCAATATATTGGAGTCCAGGAGAGGCTTCATTTTGTGAAGGATGGTCAAATCCTTCTTTTTCAAAATATGGCATTTGGACACTTGTTGATAAAACAGATTTAACTACTTATAAACCATTCTTCTACAATCGTTTTTCAGAAGTAAGAATATCTCAATTTGATATAACAAAAACACCTGATTTTCCAAAGGAAATTATGTCTAATGGTTATGATCTTTCTTTCTTTAATTGCGACTGGGCAGGAAAAGGTACAACATATAAGGTATCTGACTTAGCTTTGAAGAATAATGGAATTTTGATGACTTCTAGAGAGAATATAAAAGAACTTAAAGAAATGTCAGGAAACAATTATTCCTTAATTTTTGATCCTGAAGTAAATTTTCCAGATTATGTTCTGTTATCCAAAGAAAAGTAACTATAGTCCAGCAGGGTTTATTCTATATTTCTTAAAATAAGGCATATTTAAATAATGGCAAGGAGATAAATTTTTTTCATATGTTGTTAAGAGTTTTACTGATTCTTCTAACATTCCTACTATTCTCTCATTGATGGGAAGATTTTTTATTTTTTTATCAAAATATCCTAAATCAATGGGCTGATTTTTTTGATTAATGTCCATTAGCAAAGGATGTGAATATTTTTCCTCAACAAATGGAGTGCTAAGTGAATCTGAACCTTGTTTGTAAATAACTGCAACATGCCCTCCTGGAAATTGGTAATATTCCCTTGGGAAAAAAGTCCATAAAATAAATGAATTAAATTTCAATGAAAATTTTATGCCTTTTTCAACATCCTTAGACTCAATCTCTTTTCTTTTGGAATAGTTAAAGTTTCTATACTTAAGGATTTTCTTTAATTTATTTTCATTGAATCTATTTAGGTGATTAAGGTTATATATTTTATTTACTTTTGATGTTAAAGAGTCTTTTTCCATTTTTCATTAATTGTAAAATTGATTATTAAGTCATTAAACTGTATTAGTTTGGCATTGAATTATTATTTAATACTAAACCCTTATTAACAAACTTATTAAAAATATGCATTGGAACATTGCACATATCGTTTATTTCAGATTCAAAAATCATCAATGGATTTTGACCAAATTGATCCTTGTATGTATCAAAGATTTTATTCAAAGAAGAATCTAAAACTTTTCCATTATGATATTTAATACATGTAATATAACTTTCTCTATTAGCTATTATTTTTTTATTGATTGTTTCAAATATATGTCTGGGGGAAACATGATAAAGTTTATCTCCTTCAGAAAATAAGTTTAATATCCCTTTTTTATTATCATCATTATAGTCATAACCTATATACAAATTGTTCGATTCTTTTATTTCATCTGGAGGTGTTTTAGAACTTAATAAACAATCTATATTTTTAATCTCTATAATAAATTCACCCCTATATGAGTTACTAGAAGAATAATAAAGTTTGTTTTTATGAGAAATTAACTTTCTCATAGAATCCTTATAACCCTTGGTTGTTGTTTTTTTACCTGATAATGTATCAAAAAAACCACTTTCATAACCTTGAATATGGTATAACTTCCCATTATGAGAAATCAAATTGTGTATGTAATGCCAATTGGATACTGTTACTACTTTCTTATTTGAAGCATCATAGATGTTTTTCAAGCTATTACAGTATATTACTTCCTTTCTAAAAGCAGCACCAATTATTTCTTCTCCTGCTTCAAAGATTATTTTGTCTGTCAATGTATCCCTTATTTTACTGCCACTTAAATCATAAAGCACATTATTGTTATATAATAATTTATTAATATTATTATCTCTTAATGCAATAATACTTACCCTAAATCTTTCATCTCCTTCTAATGCGTAAATCCGTTTGCCTGCAGCAACTATTAATCCCTGTTCTTCCGGCTTCTTGACTGGCTTGAGGTCTTTTATTTGAAAAGTGTGTTTGCACTTTTTGTTCTTAAGGATTTCGTTTATTTTGTCTTCTATCATTGGGCTAATCAACAATAAGATATATTTTGTTTTTTATTTAACTTTAGGTAAATTTTCCGTAAAGAATTTGCTTATTTTGAATAAATTTTGGTTTTTTTGGAAAGTTTTTGGTTTTTTAAGATATAGTTAAGAATTCATTTCAATTATTTCATATTTAAAATAATTATTAATTGCTTATATTCTCTTTTTTGTCCATTTAATGTTATTTTTTCTGTTTCAATGACATAGTTTTCATAATCTTTTATTTTATTATCAAGCTTAATTGGAACCCTTTGATATCTATCCATCGTATTAGGGTTTATACAACCACAGCAGCCATAAGAGATTGATTTTATTTTTGAAAATAATTCTTCCTGAATCATTTCATCAATAAATTTTTTTTTCATTACTTTTGGATTTTCTTTCTTTGAAAAATAGCTTCCAAATAATTTTTCCTTGGAAATTTTCATTTCTATTTCTGAACTTTCTTTTAGCCTTTCTCTATAAGTCACAACTTCGGATATCAAATCCTTAAAAGTATAGTTAAGAATTGCATAATCGCATTTTTTTGGAAAATGCCTTTTTTTTACAGAAAGTAAATTATCAGAAAATTTTGGTGCCTGTCCATGATAATCCAAACTTACAAACAAGGGTGTTTGTTCCTTTTCAAATAAATGTCTCTGGTTATAAACTCCAATTAGAAAATTCTCGCAAGGATAAATAGGACTTTGAGGGTGCACTACCAAACTAGTTATTTCGGGAGGCAAGGCTTCACTTGGATTATAATCTATACCAAGTGAAAATAAGTTGAATCTTAAATCCTCTAAATTTGTTTGGTTTTTTTCTTTATTAAAAAGCATAAAAAAGAGTATAAAAATCAAATTTATAATGTTTTGTATAAAATATCCGAAAGATTTACGAAAAATATAAATATTTAAAGAAATAATATAAAAAGTATTTATTATAAAAAGAGATAATCTCAACCGTATGCAACTTCCTAAACACGCACTGTTTAATTTAATAGAAGAATGTCCTTTTGTTTTAGTAGATGGCAGATTTTATTCTGATGAAGGATATAATGATAAGTATACTTTCTTAAGGAATAAAACAAGAACAGTAAATAAAGAATATCAACTATTCTTAAAAAAAGGAGTAATGAACTTAAGTGAAAGTGAAGATTTAGAAGGTTTAGAAAGAGTATCAAGAAAAAACAATGAAAGAGAACTTGCAAATAAGGGACTTTTTTTATCAGACATATTTAATAGTTTAAGAGAAATTCTCAAAGGAAATTATCTCTTCCTAAATGGAAAGGTTTACGAACTTAAGGAAAGCAATGAAGAACCAAAAATAAACTCTGTGATTGTTGAGGGAAAACACTTTATACCAAAAGAAAGTAAAACATTCTCAAAACTTGAAGAAGATTATTTTAAAGCCCTAAAAAGCGAAATCAAAATAAATTCTGAAAAAATAAAAAGTAATATCAAAAAAAGTTTCAATAAAGTTGATAATGTTTTAGAAGAAATTGCAGAACATTATATTAAGGATATAAAAAATAAAAAATTTAAGTTTTTTATTTTCACAGATGAACCATTGTCCAATTTTAAGACAAATGAAGTCATAAATTACTTATCTAATTTTTATGGTAAGAATTTCTCATTTGTAGATGGAGGCAATATATTTGAGTTTATGTTAAAATCAGCAAATGATTCCAGTTTCAAAGATAAGATTTTACCTTTAATGTTAATGGCAAGAAGAAGTCCAAACAAAAAAGAGGATATATCCCTTGAACAAGTTATAAATGGTACTCATTCATCTTATGTGGAGTATGATGGTTATAATTTTGATATAGGAATAGCTAAACTTATGAGTATATCAAAAAACAAAAAAATATTTGATAATTTAAAAAGTGATGAGAGAAAAGATTATATTGTATTTAGTGGAAGAAAGATTATAAGCCCAGACGAAAAAGGAAAAATGCATTACAGGGCTTTCTATGGTAAAGTGCTATCTACACCAGGTATATATATTATGGCCTAAGTTGGGGAGAGGTTAATGATCCAAAACTAACAGATTTTGGAAAGGTTCTCGCTGCTAATATGATTTCCTTTGTGTGTTTAGCTATCCCTCGCCATAACTCAAGATACAGTGATTCTCTTCCAGGTCTTAGGTTTTGTATTCCTACTGAATTGGGAAAAAAGATAAAATCTGCAACCCATAAGACCTATTTTGGAAAGGAGTTATACTATGTAAGTTATGCCAAGTTAATTAAAGAAAGTTTACCTCCCAAAGCAAGTTTATTAGACCAACAAAAAGCAGATTATTTGCTTTCTGAAAGATGTATCTTTTATGATGCACACACAGAAGAAGAAGTTAATTTTAATAATTTGTCAGGAAGAATCTGCTCATTTCATAAAAAAGTGATGGAAAGAATTAGAATATGATATTTTGCTTGACAAATGTTAAAATAAATTTATATGTTTTTAAATCTTTTTAAATAATTTGGTAAAGTTTTTATAGTAATTTGATATCCAAAGCTAAAAGGGGTGGTTATTATGAAAAAACCAAAGAATCTTATTAAGTATGCTATCGGACTATTAACTGTTATTTCTCTAAGGCTTGTTCCTCATCCTCCAAATGTTGAGCCAATAATGGCCACAATGATGCCATTTGCAAAGAGATGGGGCAAGCTGGCAGGATTATTTTTCACTCTTCTTGCAATATTAAGCTTTGACTTGATAACAGGAACTTTGGGCGTCTGGTCAATAATGACAGCAGGAACATATGCTTTGCTGGGAATTGCTGCTGGATTTTATTTTAAGAACAAGGAAAACAAGGTAAGATATTATGTTGGATTTTCAGTTGTTGGAACATTAATATATGATGCAATAACTGGCATTGGAACAGGAATGCTGTTCTTTAAGCAGTCATTTATGCTGACCCTTATGGGACAGATACCTTTTACCCTATACCATCTGGCAGGAAACATTGCCTTGGCAGCAATAGTTTCACCTTTATTGTACAAATGGGTTCTTGAAAACAAGCACTTAGAAACACAGCCAGTTATTGACAAGGTTAAGTCTGTTTTTGGCGTGGCAAATTAGGTTTTTTTCCTAAAAAGCAGTAATGGTTTGCTATTCCCTTGTGTATGTCAATAATATTGAAATGCCTGAAATCTTTTTTTAGCAAGGCTTTTGTATAGACATAGTGAGGCAACCCTTTCTCTTCCCTATCTAATGGAATATGAGTGCGCGGAGCTGCTATTCTTGTTTTTGTTGCTCCTCCTCTGTTTTTATGGTGTGTTACTGTAACAAAAACAATTCCTCCTGGCTTTAAAACCCTTTCAATCTCAGAAATGCAATATTCTATCTTGTCATGATAATTATGATGAATAACCTGTATTGAAATCACAGCATCGAAAAAATTGTCCTTAAATGGAAATTTTTTATAACATGATGCCTGTTTTAATTTTGCCTTAAGATTTAATTTTTTTAACCATTTCCTTGTTAATCTTAATCCTTCATTAGAAATATCTGTTCCATAAACATCAAATCCGTGCTTTGCCAGCATAATAGCATGCCTTCCTGTTCCGCATCCAAGGTCAAGGACTTTTTTTATTTTTTCTTTTTTTAGAAACTTAACAACTTTTTTCATGTCTTCCTGGGGCTTAAGAAAAACCTTTCCCTTTTCCCTGAATATTGATTCCCAATCACCCATACAAATAGAATTTAATTGTTTAATTAATAAATCTTTTGAAATCTAA
>CAYWLA010000026.1:0-12521 GCA_964458955.1 uncultured Methanosarcinales archaeon | reverse complement strand
CCTTGAGTATGCTCAGTATGTATTTTCTTGGGGTTTCGCTTACCCTAGCTCTTAGCTCTTTCATCTCTTCTGTTGGGTTTATTCCTGTCTGGTTTTTGAATTCTTCTTCAGTTGTCATTCCGCCTATGTATCTTCTCTCAAAGTCATCTATTATCCTGGCCTTTTCCTCTCTTACAAGCTTTGCAATCCTGTACTTCATCCAGTCAGTCCTGCTTATCTTGTAATGCTGGGCCACATATTCCATGTCGTAGAGTAATGATTTGGCCAGCCTTATGTTGAACTGGGTTGTTTCTTCCATATTGCATCTGATAGGATATAATAGCATTTACTATAAATAGTTTTCGGTTTTGAACAGCCTTAGTTATTCTAGAATTAAAAGTAAAATATTTATACTAAACCTTATTTAATAAACATAATGGGATTTTTTGATTTTATGGGAAAAATGTTGTTTGGGATTATTCTCATTATTTTAACTCTTGTTTGTTTTATAGGATTTATGTACTTAGGTTTTCAACAAAAATTGGGGTTAGCATATACAGTTTTAGGATTTGGATTATTATCCCTTGTTGCATCAATATATTTTATCAAACAAGCTAAGAAAGTTAGTGATAGTTAATTATCACAAGAAATAATTTATCTGAAAAACCAATCACCTTCTTGATGATTCCTTCATTTCCCAAAAGTCACTAATAAAATCGGAAAATGGTTTTTCAAATATTGTTAAAATTAGACATAACCCGGACCAGGCTACCAATAAAGGTATAAGGTAATTTACTATGATTGGAACCGTATTTCCAAAAATAGAAGTTACAATAAAAATTAAAAAAATACCGTATAAAGTATATAATAATCTTGAGCTTTTAATAATTTTCATAGATAATTGTCTAAATTCTTTTTGATGTACGTTCTTGGCCTTTGCGTATGCTTTTTTAAGCATATTTATATCTCTAAACTGAATCAACCTTATATTAAATAATCTAACAGATTCTTTATTTAAATCATACCAAACTTTTTCTAATTGAAATTTTAAAATTATTATTATAAAAAAAGGAATTAATATTAAAACATAAAAAATTGGATCAATTTGTTGAAAAGCTGATAAGCATTTTATTATTAATTGAACGACTGTTTGACAATCTGAAAAGTTGATTGAAAGTGGTTTTAATTGAGTTAATTGCAATCCAAAATAAATTAAAGGAGACCCAAAAAAGAAAAAAGAAAAAAATCTTCTAAACACATTCAAATCAGAAAGTTTTTTATCTCCTTTTTCCTTTAATTCTGCTTCTAACTGTTCGTATGGTGTTCTTAAAGATAAAAAACTCAAGAACATTACAACAAGTAAAAATGCAAATTCAATAAACTTATAGAAAACAATTTTTAAACTTTCAATTATAATCTCAAATGTTCCCATTTTATAATAAAATAGAAGTAAGTTGGATTAACTTTGTAACAGTTGATTTTTTAACTAAAACTCCAGAAATAACACTTCCAACATAACCTCCCACAAAAAATAATCCAATTAATAGGATTGTAGACATTACTGGATTTAACATATTATAACTAAAAATAGATTTGAAATATTTAAACCTTTCTATTTATTTCTTTGAACACAGAAGATTAATTTCATATTAAAGGTTTTTCTCTTTTTTCTATTTCTTTTAGTATACTTTGTATGTATTTCCTTTTGATTGGCCAGTTAAAAGGCAAATGTTTATATACTAAAAACTCTAATATTTAATTTAAGAACAATAATTTATAAATTAAGTTATATTAATTATATAAAATGGGGAAGAAAGAAGCAAAGGCTAGAATCAAGATAAATAAGCTACTTGAAGATGCAGGATGGAGATTTTTTGATAATTCTAAAGGTAAGGCTAACATTATATTAGAAAGTAATGTTAAAATTACAGAATCTAAATTAAATGAATTAGGAGAGGATTTTGAAAAGACAAAGAATGGCTTTGTTGATTTTTTATTATTAGATGAAAGAGGATTTCCTTTTGTAGTATTGGAAGCAAAATCTGAAGATAAAAACCCTCTTTATGGCAAAGAACAAGCAAGAAAATATGCTCAATCTCAAAATGTTCGTTTTGTAGTATTATCTAATGGTAATATGCATTACTTTTGGGATATTGAACACGATAATCCTATAATTATCATAAATTTTCCTACTTATGACTCAATTAAACATAAAAATTCTTTTGAACCAAATCCTAAAAAAATAATTAACGAAAAAGTAGGAGAAGATTATATAGTATTAACACAAAAACCAGATTATTCAACTGATCCAAGATGGTTAGATAAAGAATTAAGAGAATCATTCATAAAAGATAATGAGTTAAAGTTTCTTAGACCTTACCAGTTAAGAGCAATAGAAAGTTTACAAGACTCTGTTAAAAATAAAAATACACGATTTCTATTTGAAATGGCAACCGGAACAGGAAAAACTCTTGTGTCTGCTGGGGTCATTAAACTTTTTTTAAGGACAGGAAATGCAAAAAGAGTTTTATTCTTAGTTGATAGACTAGAATTAGAGGATCAAGCATGGAAAAATTTCACAAAATATCTAAAAAATTATTGTAAGTGTGTAATATACAAGGAAAATAAAGAAGATTGGAAAAAAGCTGAAATAGTTGTTTCCACAGTTCAATCTCTTCTTTTTAATAATAAGTATATGGATTTATTTTCCCCAACTGATTTTGATTTGGTAATTTCAGATGAAGCACATAGATCAATAGGGGGGAATAGTAGGGCGGTCTTTGAGTATTTCTTAGGATACAAACTTGGATTAACTGCTACACCAAAAGACTATCTAAAAAATATAGATGATAAGAAACTTGCAGAAAGAGACCCACGAAAATTAGAAAAAAGGCAGTTATTAGATACGTATACAACTTTTGGATGTGAATCTGGAAATCCTACTTATAGATATTCTTTACCTGATGGAGTTAAAGATGGATTTCTTATTAATCCAAAAGTGGTTGATGCAAGGACAGAAATTACAACAGAAATACTATCTGAAATGGGTTACTCAGTATTGATTGAGAAAGAGGATGGTACAGAGGAAGAAAAAATATTCTATCAAAAAGATTTTGAAAAAAAATTTTTCTCTGATAAAACAAATAGGATACTTTGTGAGACTTTTATCAAAAAAGCATTAAGAGATCCATTAACTGGTGAGATAGGAAAATCAATAGTATTTTGTGTAAGTCAAAATCATGCAGCTAAAATAACTCAGGTATTAAATGAAATAGCACATCAAATTTATCCAGGCAAATATAATTCAGATTTTGCTATTCAGGTAACGTCCGTAATTCAAGATGCTCAACAAATGACAAGAAATTTTTCAAATAATAATTTGAATGGTCATACAAGATTTAAAGAAGGATATAATTCTAGTAAAACAAGGGTTTGTGTGACAGTAGGAATGATGACAACAGGGTATGACTGTGAAGACATACTAAATCTCTGTCTTTTACGCCCAATTTTTTCTCCTACAGATTTTATCCAGATAAAAGGGAGAGGAACAAGAAAATATACATTTAAATATCAAGAAAAAGATAAAATAATAGGGATTGAAGAATATAAAGAAGATAAGAAGACCTTCAAATTATTTGATTTTTTTGCAAATTGCGAATACTTTGAAGAAAAATTTGATTATGATGAAATTCTGAAATTGCCTAAAATTGTTTTAAAATCTACAAAACAAAATGAGTTTATTATTAAAGAATCTACTAAGGAATATGAAAATTATAACTACGATCCCTTAAAAAGCTATATTGAAACTCCTGTTGGATTGGAGGGTATGAAAATTGATTGGAAGTTTTTTGAAAGATTTGGAGATAAAGTTAAAAATGATAAATTTATTATTGAAAACATAAAGAAAGGAACTGTTGAAGAAGCAGAAGAATATATAAAAAAAGAAATATTTGACAAGCCTGAAGAATATTTTAACCTAGATAAATTAAGGAAAGCGGTTAAAATTGACAGGCGTTTAAGTCTTAGAGAAATATTAGAAAAGATTTTTGGAAAAATTAAAAGATTTAAGTCAAAAAATGAACTATTAGAGGAAGAGGTTGAAAAGTTTATTTCCATTTATCAGCCAAAACAGAAATTTATTCATGTAATATGTGCATTCATTAAATCTTATATTTGTGATTTAGAAATAAGGGAAATAATGGAATCCAAAGAATATCAAAGATTATCCACTAATGCAAGATTTAATCTAGGAGATTTAAAAGAATTGAATGGATGGATTGAACCAATTATTAATTATATTAAAGATTATGTTAGACTTAATGCTTTTGTTTGAGGTAAAAAAATGTTAGACACAGATACAAAAAGGAGAATTGACACAGCAAGAGATATCCTAGTTGGAAAATTGCCAGATCCTAAATCTCAGGTTGAACAAATTACTATTGCACTTATTTACAAATTTATGGATGATATGGATAAACAATCCGAAGAATTAGGTGGAAAAGCAAAATTTTTCACAGGAGAGTATAGTAAATATTCTTGGTCAAAAATATTTGATCCTAGCATTAGTGGATATGAATTAGTTGGATTATATGGTGAAGCAATCCAAGGAATGAATCAAAATCCAAATATTCCTCAATTATTCAGGGATATTTTTAAAAATGCTTATCTTCCTTATAGGGATCCAGAAACTTTGAAAAGTTTCTTAAAAACAATTAATGAATTTACTTACGAGCACTCTGAAAGATTAGGTGATGCTTTTGAATATTTGCTTTCAATTATGGGTTCTCAGGGAGATGCAGGGCAATTTAGAACACCAAGGCACATTATTGACTTTATTGTTAATGTTGTAGCTCCAAAAAAAGATGAGAGTGTTTTAGATCCTGCCTGTGGAACTGCTGGTTTTTTGATTTCTGCTTATAAATATATACTTAAGACAAATTCATCAAATTATAAAGATGAAAAAGTAAATTTAGTTAAAGGAGGAGAGGATGCTCTAAAAAGTGTAATTAATGGGAATGGATATAAAGGTGATTTATTAACACCTGATGAGAAAAAAAGATTAGTAGACAATTTTGTTGGATATGATATTTCTCCGGATATGGTTCGTCTTTCTCTTGTAAATATATACCTCCATGGTTTTTCAAATCCTAAAATATATGAATATGACACTTTATCTTCTGAAGAAAAATGGAAAGAAGTGTTTGATGTTATTATGGCAAATCCGCCATTTATGACCCCTAAAGGTGGAATTAAACCACATAAAAGGTTTTCAGTTCAAGCTAATCGTTCGGAAGTTCTTTTTGTAGATTATATGCATGAACATTTAAACCCAAATGGAAGGGCAGGTATCATTGTTCCAGAGGGAATAATCTTTCAGACTGGTTCTGCCTATAAAGCACTTAGAAAAATGCTTTTAGACAATTCTTTGTATGCAGTTGTTTCACTTCCAGCAGGAGTTTTCAATCCATATTCAGGTGTTAAAACTTCAGTTCTATTACTTGATAAAAATTTAGTCAAGAAATCCAAGAATCTATTATTTGTTAAAATCAAAAATGATGGCTTCAATCTTGGAGCACAAAGACGAAAAATAAAAGAAAATGATTTACCTATTGCTTTTGAAATTATTAAGAAATTCCAGAAAAGCATAAGAGATGGAAAAGATTGCGAATTAAACAAAGTCGAGCAAAGATATGCACATATAATATCTAAGGAAGATATTAATGATGATTATAATTTAAGTGGAGACAGATATAAAGAAGAAGAAATTTATTCTGGAAAATGGGATTTGATTGAGTTAGGGGAAATAGCAATAATCAGTTCAGGTAATTCTGCACCACAAGGAGAACAGTATTTCAAAGAAGGCAAGTTTCCATTCTATAGAACTTCTGATGTTGGGAATGTGCATATTTCAACAAATCTTAATTCAAGTAATGATAATGTTAATGATCTAGCAATTAAAGAACATAAACTTCAATTATTTCCAAAAAATACAATATTATTTCCGAAAAGCGGAGCTTCAACTTTTTTAAATCATAGGGTGATGATATCAAAAGAAGGCTATGTTTCAAGCCATTTAGCAACAATTGTTCCAAAAGAAGAAGAAATTAAACCATTATTTTTGTTTAATATGCTTTGTCAGATTGATGCTAAAGATCTGACACCAGATCAAGCATATCCTTCATTAAAATTATCTGATATCGCAAAGATAAAAATTCCACTTCCTCCCATTGAAATCCAAGAACAAATAGTTTCTGAACTTGAATCTTATCAGAATATTATTGATGGTGCAAAGAAAGTTGTTGAGAGCTACACGCCGAACTTTAGGATCGATCCAAGTTGGGAAATTGTTGAATTTGATGATGTTATTAGTACTATTACTCCACCAACAAAAATTCAAAAATCAGAATTCAAAAAAGCAGGCAAATATCCAATAATTGATCAATCACAAGATTATATTGCTGGTTGGACTGACGATACAAATTCACTTGTAAATATAAAAAAACCCACTATAATATTTGGAGATCACACTTGTATAGTAAAATTTATTGAAATTCCGTTTGCCCAAGGTGCGGACGGAATAAAAATTTTAGATGTAACTGAAAAAATAATACCGAAATATTTTTATTATTTTTTAATAAGTAACCCGATTATCGCAGAAGGCTATAACCGACATTTCTCAAAATTAAAGTTGATCAAAATTCCTCTTCCGCCACTCGAAATCCAAAAGCAAATCGTTTCTCAAATTGAAGAAGAGCAAAAACTAGTTGATTCTAATAAAAAACTAATTGAAATCTTTGAAAAGAAAATCAAAGATAAGATTTCTGAGATTTGGGGCGAAAATGACGGGTAAAACTATCTCAATTTACATTCCAGATGGAAATGCCCGAAGTATTAAAATCTGTGATATTGACAATTCAATATTACAAGCAATATTTATTCCAAGAAACAAACTAAAAGAAGCAAGTAAACTAAATGAACTTAATCAGCAAGGGATATATTTTTTAATTGGGGGTTCAGATGAAGATTTAAAACCAACAATTTATATCGGAGAAGCTGAGAAATTAATAAATAGATTAAATCAACATAATATCAACAAAGAGTTTTGGAATAAAGCTATATGTTTTATATCTGTTAAGAAAAACTTGAACAAAGCACATGTTAAATTCTTAGAGAATTATTGTTGGAATAAAGCTAAAGAAATTAATAAATGCAATGTAGAGACTTCGACGCCTGCTAAAACTAATCTTACAAATTCAGAGAAGGATTTAGTTCTAAATATATACGATGATCTCAAAATATTAATATCTACTTTAGGTTATCCTATTCTTGAAGAAACAAAAAAAGAAAAAAAGAATATCTTTGTCTGTAAAGGTAAAGATGCATGGGCAGAAGGAGAGTATTCAGAAGATGGTTTTATTGTGTTTAAAGGATCAAAGGCAAATCTTTTAGAAGTAACATCAGCAGAAGAAAGACTAAAAAGATTTAGACAAAAATTAATATTAAGTGGTATCTTAAAGAATAAAGGTAATATTTTAGTGTTTACAGAGGATTATACATTTACATCTCCAAGTGCTGCTTCAGATGTTGTATTGGCAAGAAGTTCAAATGGATGGACTTCCTGGAAAGATAAGGATGGAAAAAATTTGGATGAACGAATAAGAAGAAAATGAAGATAATAATTGATAGAAATGGAAATGTTGGATTTGATGAATGGTTTGATGAAGATGATATTAATAAACTAATAAAAGCATTGAAATCACAAGGTTTTGAAGTAAAAAGTGTTGAAAGAAGCGATGATGAATTTAAGAGTATACCCACTTTATTTAAAAAAAAGAGATATGATAAAATTCCGTTAACATCAAAAAACATTTTTTTAATTTTATCAAACGTAGATAAACATAATGATGATATTCTTGAAATTTTAGGTATTGAAAGAGAATCCGATTTTGTTATTACAACACTCCTTAGAAGGTTACAAGGAGAATTTGTCAAATGGGAAAAAATTGACCATAAGGAAAAATGGGCAAATGATGAGGAAAGAATGAAAGCATTTGCCAGATACTTTGAATCTAAGTGTAAAATGACTGATAAAAAGATTGAAAAGATTATAGAAAAAATGGAAAAGAAAGGTTGTCGCCAATTAGCAGATAGTAAATTCCCAGAATGCGGAACAGAATTTAATTCCGAATGCTTAAAGTGTCAGTTTGGAAAGAAATATCTGAAAAATGAGGCTGATATAATTAGATTTAATCAAATTCTTAATGAGGTTTGGGATGAGGATTAAAGATGAATGAAGATGCTTACAAAATCTTAGATTATCTTCCATTTTTACCAAAAACTACTCAAGAGCAGGAGTATATAGATTTTTTATGGGATTCTTTTAAGTCAAATTATGAAAACGAAAAATATCAATTTGCATTTATTGCATATCATATGCTTTTCATGAATGCTGTTTATTTTCTAATATGGAAACTCAAACACCATAAGCTAGAAGATTTTAAGAAAGCATTGATTGGATTTAGTAAGGACATAGAAAAAGATTTTCTTAATGCAACATCACCATTCGCATTTAGCAATGAAATGATTAAAGAAAGTCAGATTTTTAGATTTCTTAAACTTTTAAATTGTGATAATTCTAAAATAGGAACTTATGTCAAAATAGTAAGGGATAGAAATAGTGTGGCTCATTCTAATGGAAATATATATTTTAATACTCAACAAAGTGCAGATGAAAAGATTAATGAAATATTAAGATGTATTAAAGAGATTAATGATTGCGGAAAGCACATAATCTTAGCAGTTTTTATAGAATTCCTGGAGAGAAACTGGAATTCTGAAGAATGGGAGTTTTCTGAATTAAAAGTACAAGTTGAACAGATATTAATTAAAAATAATTATCTTTCAAAAGAAGATATAAAATATTGTTTAACATACAATATAAACCAGCTTTTAAGAAATCCTAATTTTAATGATATTAACTTGTTCTTTGATTCAATTAAAATTGAATATAACAAAATAAACTAACGACTACGCCCCGCCCTACCTCCAGTAACAACGACTACGACAAAATGTCCCTTTTAATGTATATTTTTGATAGCTCACTTTGTTCGCTTAATTGAAAATATCTTAATCTATTTGTCTTTAGAAATCCTAAAAAATACTTTTTATAGTAGAACCAGAAACTATTACATGATCCAGCAACTTAATGCCAATAATTTCTGAAGCATCTTTGATTTTTCTAGTTACTTCCTCATCTTCTCTGCTTGGAGTTGAATCCCCACTAGGATGATTATGCACAAGTATGATTGCATTGGCCGAGCACTTAATGGCCTCCTTAAAGACTTCTCTGGGGTGGACTAAAGAACTATTCAAAGTGCCTATAGAAATAACCTTATCATTAATAATCTTATTCTTGGAATCAAGGAAAACAGCAATCAAATGCTCTCTCTTCAGGCCTCTCATTCTTTCCATGTAATACTTAGCAATATCCTCAGAATTACTAACTACTTTCTCAGCTATAGAGCCGCTCTTAGTTCTCTTGCTTAACTCAAACAAAGCCAATATCTGCATGGCCTTTGCATCGCCTATGCCTGGAATGGATTTTAATTCTGATAAAGAGCACTCTGAAAGCTTATCAAAAGAATACTTAGAAATAATCCTGTTGCTCATATCAATAACATTCTCTTTTCTTGTGCCTTTCTGCAGTATTATGGCCAGCAATTCAGAATTGGACAAAACATCTGCACCATTCAGTTTAAATCTTTCTCTGGGTCGGTTCTCCCTTGGGATATCTTTTATTCTCATAATCAAAACATACTAATGCTATTTAATAAGCATTCTTGCTTAAAATGACGCATTTCTGGGGTATTCCCGAAAAGTTTTTGACATACCAAAATTAAATTAGTGTCAACGAAATTTTACATTATAAATAACAGAAAGGTTTTTATATTAAGATATCCCGTATTAGTAACATGCTAAAAAATACTGAACGTTTTTTTAAAGTATATTCTGGTCTCCCAATAGGAGAAAGACATAATACTATAGTGTTTATTGATGATGAACCAATAAATTGGAAATTGGCTCATGAGGAAATAACTAACGAAACCAAAAGGGGAGAGAAAATTTTAAATATGCTAATAGACTTGGAGATAATATGATAGAAAAAAAGAACAAAGATGAATTAGTAGAAAAAATTGTATTAGAACGAATTAGGAATATGGCCCCAAATGTTAAGATTGCGTTAGGTTCTAAAGGAGGATTCTTGGGTAAAACTGATTTAATAAAAGAGGTAACTAATAATACGCCCACTGGAAAGAAGATTATTGAGATTCAGTTAAGATATATGAGGGCATTGAAAGAAGGCACAATATAACATGAAAAAAACACTTTTTGTTAGACCCTGTCATGATGATGTTGTTTCTTATTTATATTACTATAGTAAAGAATTATTGGTAAAATCAAATAATAAAGGATTCAAAACAATAAATAAAGAAAAAGGGGATGCAAATAAAGCTGTGGTAACAAGTGTAATTAAAAAGAATAATCCTAATTTTATTATGTTTAATGGTCATGGTAGCCCAACTATGATTTGTGGCCATAAAGATAAAATTCTTATAGAAAAAGGTAAAAATCATAATTTAATAAAAGGTAGGATTACCTATTCTTTATCGTGTAGTTCTGCATTAGAACTAGGAAATAAAGTTGCAGATAGTAAAACTACATTTATTGGTTATACTAATGAATTTGCATTGGGTATGGATACTGATAGCCAAGCTGCAGTTTATAAAGATAAGAGAGCAAAATTATTTTTAGACCCTTCTAATTTATTAGTTAAGTCTTTATTAAAAGGAAATACAGCAAAAGATGCTGTTACAAAAGCAAAGGATTTGATGAAGGTAAACATATCAAAACTAAGAACAGATCCATTTCCAGATGCAAAGGATTATCTCCCTTACCTTTATAATAATTACTTGTTTCTAGAGTTAATGGGTAATGAATCTGCTACATTGAGATAATAAAAAGATGTTAAAAGAGTAGCTGTAATTTTAGCTTTGGTAATTACCCTTGCATTGATATTTGAATTTAAGAAATTGAAAAAAATTCATGAAAAAGATTATATTAATATAAACAAATTAGAATTTCAGCATATAATAGATCTTTTAAAAAAATTGTTAGAAAATTCCAGCTGATAAACTTAACTAAGCCAATAACTCAGCACCATTCATCCTGAATCTTTCCCTTGGCCTCTCCCATTTGGAAATATCTTTTATTCTCATAAATAAACAATAAAAAAAGCCATTAATAAATTCTGACTAAGAATTACCGAAATTCTTGCAAAATAATAAAACATTATGCATCATTGCTGAAAAAAGTACCCATAAAAGTTGGGAAGTATTAAAAACTAAGAAAAAAGTATTGTTTTACAAATCTGCACCATTGGACACTGGACAAATGTTCACATAGAGCTTATAAAGATACTAATCTTAATTGTTAAAAAATGCAAGCTATAACTGGAATGGAATGGTTAAAAAAGTGGATTAAGCAATTAGAAGTTACAAACTCTAAATTTGAAGATGATATCAAACAAATTACCGAAATAAAACCCAAAGTTTACAATGAATTCAGAGAGTGGACTCCACTTAAATTAATATTGATGAATTATGCGCTTAATGTATGTACCACAATAATCAAAAATACATCTTTCTTTAAAAAGAGATATTATGTTGATTTATTTGCAGGTTCTGGAATAAATAAGATCAAGGGCAAAAATGATGATTTTATAATTGGTTCTTCATTAATTTCTTCACTAAACCATGCAGATGCTTATGACTCAATGATATTTTGTGAAAAAAATCCTTCTTATTCAGAGGCTTTGGATTTAAGATTAAAAACCCTTAAAAAGGATAATTTGACAATAATGAAAAAAAAATACGAACTTTGCTTAAACAACATTATAAAAAAAGTAAGTGATAAAAACACTTACTCTTTCTTTTTTATAGATCCAAATTCTACTGAATTTATTTGGGATTCTATGAAAAAAGTTTTACAAGTGAGAAGTGATATAATCTTTAATTTTATGACTAGTGAAATATTTAGAGCAGTTGGTTTAGCTAAAGCAGGACTAAGTGCAGGAGAAAATTTAACAAGATTGTTTGGAGATGAATCTTGGAATGAAGCATACGATGCAGAAGAACTGATTGAAATTTATAAAAAGAATATCCTTAAGGAAAGACCCGAAGCTCCAATTAAGATTATAAGGATAAAATCAAAGCAATTTAATTTTTGTTATCATTTACTCTTTATTACAAATAAAACTAAGGGAGAAAATAAATGGTTGAGAGCTCTTGATAAAGCTAAAAAAGAGATAGAATCTAATTCAGATGTTGCTGTTAAAAATGCTTTAGATATTATTAAAAAAAGACAGTCAGAACTTTCACAGTATTGTAATTAAAGGTAAATATTTAAATAATAAGATTATTTAAACTATAAAAAAGAGGTTGGTTATGTTAAAAATAGAGAGAAAGAGTCTTTTGTATAAGAGC
>CAYWLA010000025.1:0-12566 GCA_964458955.1 uncultured Methanosarcinales archaeon | reverse complement strand
TGTGAGGCATAATAATGTTTGACTTTGATCTTTCAGATGAGCTCAGGCTAAAAATAAGAAGGCTGTTAAAAAAAGACAAAAAAAAGGCAGAAATAATAAATAAAAAGATCAAGGAGATAATAAATAATGATAAATATGCTGTTAACAGATACAAAAACCTTAGATACAACTTAAAGCAGTTTAAAAGAGTCCAGATAGATAAACATTTTGTACTGACATTTAAAGTAGATGCAGAAAAAAATTTTATTCTGTTTGAGGATTTTGATCATCATGATAATATTTATTAATAATTTAAGCAGGGCATGCATCGGGACAACAAACCAGGCAAAGCCACAAGAGTAATACTCCCGCCCGCCCAACCCAATTACTCAACAGGCAATCACGGCAACGACCATAGCTAACAACCAAAAACCACCAACATCTCCAACGACTACTGCTAACCACTCAATCCAGGGTCATAAACACCTGCCAGATCCTGCTGGCAATATCTGTCAGCCAACCCCCTGCCAACCAAACACCACCATAAAAATATCCATCAGGCACAACCCTAGCAATATTCGTCAGATACCTGCCAAACTTTTTAGCAATATTCGTCAGGTTTCACCACACAAATCCAGCAATATCCGTCAGGTATCTACTAATTCTTTCAGCAATATTCGTCAGGTTTCACCACACAACGCCAGCAATATCCCTCACATATCTTCTAAACATTCTGAAAAATCTTCAGATTTTTTTGGCGTATTCTTATTAATCAGTATTTCTGGATGTCACTATGAAAACAAACTCTCTCCATTGCCCTTTTTGTAATTCCTTTCAAATACAAAAATCTAAAAAACTTTACCGGTTAGATTAAGTATATATGTTTAAAGAAATAGCGGGGAAAGGATTTGAACCTTTGACCTATGGGTTATGGGCCCATCGGGCACTCCTGACTGCCCCACCCCGCTACAGTAGAAGGGTTTTTATGCTTGTTTATAAGTTTTTTGTAAATCATAAAAATCCGCTGAAAGTGTCCTAGCTATATACTAAAGTGCATGGTTTGTTCAGACACTTTCTTTTACAAGCTGATTTTTAGGACACAAGGAAAACTTAATTTTCCGGTGTGCCAAAAATGCAGAGCATTTTTTAGCATGCCAGAAATGCTCATCCGCACACTAAAGTGTATGGTTTTCGCAAGCATTTCTGTGCATAAGTTATTAAACATAAAAAGTTTGTAATTTCATCAGAAAATTTAAACCAGGCTAAAAAAAGTATCAACTCAAGAATAGAAAAATATTAATATGTAAGAAATAAAAAAATAAAAAGGTATATATAACCCTAAAAAACAAAAGATTTATATATTAGTATACATATTTGATATAATTAAGTTAAAAGAGGTATATGTAAAAAATGGTCAAAGACATTTCAAAAGCAACAATCACTGTTTTGCTTGTTCTTACAATTATTGTTTCAATAATAGGCACATGGACAGTGCTGGAATCTATTAGTGTGAAGGAAGCAACTCCTCTTCCTGCTGAAAAAACAGCTGGAGCAGCAGAAGGCAATGTCAGATTTACTATAGAAGAAAAATCAGAACCAGTAAAAACAAGCGCAAATATCAGGTTAGAAATAAAATAAGGAGGATAAAAAATGGACGAGATATCAAACAAAACATTGGCAATCTTGCTGATAGGGGCAATAGTTATTTCATTAGGAGGAACATTAATTAGTTTAAACAGGCTGGCTGGGATAAGAATCCCAATAATAACAGGTCTTGCAACTGACACAGCTGCTGTAGGGCTTGAGATAGGAGGGTTGGCACAAGTTAATTGGACAACAGCTTCTATTGCCTGGGCCACAGGTTCAGTTGTAGCTGGTAAGGCTAGTTGTAGATTAGATAGTTATAGTGACCCCATAGATACAACAAACTGCTCAGGCTTTACTGCACAAGAAGCTGGTCTTGTTCTGGAAAATACTGGAAACAAGAATGTATCAATTAACATAAGCTGCGGAAAAAATGCATCTAGTTTTATTGGAGATGGTTCAGAGGTTAATGCAGTTTATCAATGGAATGTAAGTAATCTGGAAACAGATTCGTGTGGTACTGACTCTTTGGAACTAACATCAGCTTGGCAGACAGCCTCAACAACCCATATAGCAGTATGCAACAGCACAGATGGTGGATTCCGTTTTGAGGATAATAAAGACAGATTGAAGTTTGATGTAATGGTTGTGATTCCAAGTGATACACCATCAGGAGGTAAGTCAGATTCAATCACTGCAACAGCCACAAGCTTAAGTTAAAACAATATTTTCTATTTTTTTAATACTCTTTATTTTGAGAATGCATGATGACAATTAAACCAAAAAGAACAATACAATTCATTTCTCTGATAGTTTTTGCTTTTATTCTTCTTAAACCAATATATGCAGTAGGGATATATTTCCCATCAGACAAAGAAATAAATTTTGAGCCAGGTCTTGAAAAAACACTTAATTTTGCAGTTACATCATCTAATCTTGATGTTAGGCTTTCTGTTTCTGGCTATTTGTCAGAGTATGTAACACTTAGCAAAACATTTATCAAGTCTGACAGCACTGACAGGGCATTTAACGCCATAATTAAATTGCCAAAAAAGGTTGAAAAGCCAGGGCACCATAAGGTTTGGATTATAGGAGAAGAGGTTATTGATGAATCAAAAGCAGGGGGTGCTGTAGGAACTTCCTCAAATGTTATGGTTTATATTCTTATACATGTTCTTAATTCTGGGAAATATGTTGATATGAGCCTTAATGCACCAAACACTAATCTTAATGAGCCAGTTAATTTTGCTGTTAATGTAAAAAGCTTTGGATTAGAAGATATAAACAGCATAAAAGCAGCAATAGATGTTTATAACCCAAAAAATGAAAAGCTTGCCACAGTTTATACAGATGAAAAACCATTGAAATCCAATACAGAGGAAACATTGTATGCACAGCTTAGTACAATAGGATACCCATCAGGAACATACAGGGTTGTTGCAGAATTAAATTATGATGGCAAAACAAAAAAAGATGAAAAGAATTTTAGGATAGGAAAGCTCAATATCAAAATAATTAATTACACAAAAGAGTTTGAGAAAGATAAAATAAATAAATTTGATGTTGAAATAGAAAGTGACTGGGGCAACAAGATAGAAAATGTTTATGGAAAGATAAAGATAAATAATGAAATCATCAAAACACCTAACATAGATTTGGCTCCTTGGGAGAGAAAAACAATAACAACGTATTGGGACACTAATAATATTGAAATTGGTTTTTATGATGCTGAGATAACTGTTTATTATGGGGATCGGACAACAGTAGAAACAGGTAAGGTTAATGTTATTGAGAAAAAAGGGGCATTGGTTGAAAAGCCAGGAGCAATAACAATAAGCCTTAGCACAACAACAATATTAGTACTAATTATTATCCTGCTTATTATTATTGATGTTATTTGGATAGCTAAAAAAAGAAAGAGTGAAAAAAACAAAAGGAAAAAAAGAACAAAATAAGAATTAAGAAAAAGAAAAAAACAAAAAAAGTAAAAAATTAAATCAAAGAAAGAAGTGATTATAGTGAAAAAAAGTCATCTTTTTATCTTATTGCTTGTTATTGCACTAATAAGCATAACAGCAACAAATCTTTTCTACTCGTTTTATATAATAGCAGATGTAAGAGAATTCAATATGAGCCTTATAGTGGGTGACCATGCTGGGTTTGATGTAGATACTGAAAGGTTAGCCTTTGGAATGGTTAGTCCTGGAGGTAATTCCTGTATAAGATTTATTGAGTTATCAAATAAAAAAGATTATCCATTAAAGGTTTATATTAATTTTTACGGCAACTTTGCAGATTGGGTCTCTGTACCAGAAAATTACTTTGTTCTCCAACCAGGTGAGGAAAAGAAGCTGTCATTCTCAGCCTCTGCTCCAAGAGATGCAGCCTACGGCAACTATACCGGCAAGGCAAGTTTTGTTTTTAAGAGAATATAGGTTTTTTGTTAAATAGTATAACTACTGATTAGATCCTCTATTAGTTGATAATCAACAACAAAAGATTTATATATGAGTTATGTTGATAATAAACAATAGATGTTTTCAGAAATCAGGAAAGAGATAAAGCAACTAAAGGAGATCTGCAGGGAAAAAGAGGTTATTGATATAGTTCTATCAGGATATGATAAAAAAGAAAAAACTAGCAAGATTGGTTTGGTGATAATCTTTAAGGATAATAACAGTCATGCTAAAAATATTCTTCTTAAAGTAAATGAAATTTTTAATAAAAAGCAAGTAAGGGCTAATATTAATTCTTTGCTGGCTGATGATTTATTTAAAGATTCTCTTTACTTAAGATTGATTCAAAACGGATTCAGCATAAAAAATAATAAGCTCATCAGTAAAACACTTGATGTAGAAACCCTTGTCTTATTAACGTATGACCTGAAAACACTTGACCATTCTAAAAAAACCCTTTTTGGTTATGCACTCAAGGGAAGGAAAGGCCAGAAAGGCTTCCTGGATTCATTAAATGGAAATGCTGTTGGAAGAAACAATGTTCTGATTCCAATAAACAAGCTGAATGAGCTAAAAGAGTTTCTGAAAACATGGCAGGTCAAATATTCTATTCAAGAATTTATGAGAATAAATGAAAAATAATAAAATAAAAAAGGAAAGAGAAAATGGCTGGGGAGAAATAAAGAGCAAAAAGCATCTCTCAAATAATATAATTGCTTTGTTAGTAATATTATTCATGTTGATATCTATGTTGTTTAACTGGATTATCTATGAAAATATATTCGTACCACTTAAAATAACAGGTAAGGCTTCAGCATCAGTTAGTCTTTGTATAGGAGGACCACCACCATATGTAACAGTTATTTATCCAGATGGGGGGGAAATTGTAAATGGAACAATAGATGTGAATGCAACTGCAACATCCGCAGATGAAGATGAGGATATTGACGTATCTTTTTACTATGCAGGTTTTTCAAACTTGATTGGAACTGATACAGATGAGAATGACATTTATTATAATCATAGTTGGAACACCATTACTGCAGATGAGGGAAACTGTATTTACAAAATATTTGCTATAGCATATAGCAACAAATCTGTGTGTGGAGGTGTTTCCGGAAGTGATGTCTCTGATTCTTATTTCTCAATCAATAACATTGATGTTGAGCCAACATGGGATAACTTTAAGAACAATTTAACCACAAATTTTTCAGAGTTGGAGAATCCCTTAACATTAGGAGACTGGACAGCAATAACCAATGCAACAATTGGGATTCATGAAGCAGGCTTGATAAACTTTTCTGGTCAAATAGTTAATTTTGACAATGCAGATCTTGATTCAAATATCAGTATATCACACAATTATTTAAGTCTTAATGCATCCCTTGGTGCACTGCCATGCTTAAATAGGCAAACAATCTTGACATTATATAACTTAAGTTTCATACAGCCAATAGTCTTAGCAGATGGTGAAAATTGCTCAAGTTCTCAATGCACAATAATAGATTATTCCAATGGAAATTTAATATTCAGTGTAACAAATTTCTTATATACATATTCTGCTGCTGAAAATGCAACCTTAAGGTTAAATATATGGGACCAAACAGATAGTACTACAAAATATGTAAACCAGGATGTAGTATTTTTTGCCAATCTTAGTGATAGTGCTTATAATAATCCTATTAATGGAACATCAGTATATTGCAACATCAGATTTAACCTGACAGGAAGTTATAATGAGCCAGTTGATATGAGCTTTAACCATAGCTCTTTGCTATATAAATACACTAACTCTTTCAGCTCACCAGGAACATTTAGTTACCTTGTTTTCTGCAATGACTCTTATTATAATCTTGGAACCATAAGCAAGACAGATAATTTCACAATAACCAACAGGGCTCCTGTGTTAATATCAACTATGCCTAATGAGACATGGAACGAAGACACAATACTTACTGGCCGTGACCTGGATGATTACTTTATAGAGCCTGATGGAGAAACATTAACATATACCAGTACAGGAGTCACAAACATTGATGTTTCAATAGATAATATAACACATGTTGTTACATATACCCCCCAAGGAAATTTCTATGGCGACAGGACAGTAAAGTTTTATGCCTATGATCCTCATAATGCAAGGGCAGATAGCAACATAGTTTATCTATCTGTAATAGATGTTCCAGAACCAGTTTCCACGCCAGCTGCTGCTGGAGGAGGTGGAGGCGGAACAAGAATAATCTGCGAGGAATTATGGGAATGCAGTGCCTGGGGAGCATGCCTTCCATCAGGAATACAGACAAGAACATGCATAGACCTTGCAGACTGCGGAACAGAATTCAGGAAGCCATTTGAGAGCATGGACTGTGAGTATGTAGGAACATGTTCTGACCTTATAAAGAACTGCCATGACGGCTTATGTGAAGAAGGGGTTGACTGCGGTGGTCCATGTCCTCCATGCCCAACATGCTTTGACGGCATACAAAACCAGGGAGAAGAAGGAATTGACTGCGGGGGTCCATGCAAGCCATGCCCAACATGCTTTGACGGCATACAAAACCAGGGAGAAGAAGGAATTGACTGCGGGGGGCCTTGCCCTGCATGCCCAAGCTGCTCTGATAGAATAAAAAACTGTCATGATGGATTATGCGAAGAAGGGATTGATTGTGGTGGTCCATGTCCTGCATGCAAGGAAGTAGAAATACCAGCTGTTGTTAAAAAAGCTATATGGCCTACCATTTTGTTGCTAGGTATGCTTGTTTCAGCAATAATACTTGTTATAGTAAGATTCCACAAATACTACCAACCATTTATTGCAAAACTTTTAATGAAATTCATGCCTTTAATTGCATTATTTAAGAAAAAGATTGTGCCAGAGGAATTAAAAGAAAGGGAATCGATATTATCAAGATTAGACAAACTTGAAAAAAGTATTGATAAAAAAAGCATAGAGGAGCTTTCAAGGGACCTTGTCAGAATAGTCAGGGATTTCCTGAGTGACTTGCTAAAGATAGAATATGAGTTCACATATGAAGAATTCTGCAAAGAGATAGAAAAGCATAAAATTTCAACTCCATTAAGAATAATACTTATAACTTTTTTCAAAAAAATATCTGAAATAAGCTACAAAGGCTATAAGATAACAAAGCCAGAGTTAAGGGAACTAATTAATGAGGCAAGAATTATAATCAAGCTTGGCTCAGAAGAATATCTGGAAGGGAAAACAAAAGAAGAATTTAAGAAAAAGGGATTAAAAGAAAAACAAAAGATTAAGAAAGAATCCAAGTTAATGCTGGAAATATACAAGGATTTAATTAAAGCAAAAAGATCCATAAAAGAATTAGATATTGATTCTGCCAAACTTGCTTATATTAGGATAAAAGAGCTTTATGAAGAGCTGCCTGTTAAGGATAAAAGAAAAATCTATAAAAAAATTGTCTGGTTGTACAATAATATAAAAGAAAGGGGGCTGGATAAGGTTAAAATAAATTAAAGAATGAAAAAAGCAAAAAAAGAGATAAACAAGGAGCAGTTAAAGGCTATAGCACTTATGTTCTTAGTAATTAGTATGATATATTCAATTGCCCTGATAAATGAGAAAGGATTTGATCCTTTTGTTCAGGAGATTAGCAAAAGCACAACCAACCTTGCTAACTTTTTCTTAAAACCAAGCATAACTGGCTTTGCTACAATCCTTGCTAACAGCCAACCATCTTTTGACCCAAGCCCTCCTGATTATAATCTTACAGAAGACGAGCTTTTTTGGGTTCAGTTAAATGCAACTGATCCTGATAATGATAGTATAAAATTTACAGACAACTCAGGCTCTCCAGAGGCTTATTGGTCTGTATTTAGTATGAATGGTACTGGCTTTATCTCTTTCACGCCAACAAACGATGATGTTGGCAATCATAGCATAGGAATTAGTATTGAGGATGGAACAAATGACCCTGTAACAGAGAATGTTGTTTTCACTGTGAATAATACTAATGACCCTCCACAGATAATGAACTGGACACCAGTAAGCTTGACACCGGGAACAATAGAAAACGATTCCATTGGTTTTTCATTTGAGTATAATGCAACAGACCCTGATATTCGCTATGGAGATATTTTAACAGCAAGATGGATTGTTGATGGGGTTGTTAATTCAACAACAGTTAATGAAACCTCTGGCTCATGGAATCTTACTACTGGATTTTGCGAACCCAGTAATAGAAATATAACCCTTGAAGTAAGTGACTTAGAAAATGAAACAGCCAGTATAACATGGAATTTAACTATAACTAATGTCAACAGGGAACCTGTCTGGAATGCAATCATCAACAATATAACATGGGAAGAGGATAAGGACTTAACAAATAACATAAGCCTGGATGATTATTTTTATGACCCTGATTATAGTGAGTGTGGTGACAACCCAAACTTTTCATCAACAGGCAGCACAAATATAACAATAACCATAGGCTCAGCAACACCCCATTATGTAAGTTTTAGCCCTGACTCAAACTGGTTTGGTACTGAAGAGGTATTTTTTACAATAGATGATGGGTATAATACCTCAAATAGCAATAATCTGACATTAAATGTTACTAATGTTCAGGACCCACCAATAATAGAATCAATACCAGACCAAGAGGCATATGCTTATGTCTTGTTTAGCTATCAGGTAATTGCATCTGATCCAGACAATGATACATTAACATATTATGATAATACAACTTTGTTTAACATTAGCTCAGCAACAGGTCTTATTAATTTCACGCCAATAGAAGATAATATTGGAAATTACACAATAAATATAATAGCAGGTGATGGAACAGACAATGCATCTACCTTAATGAATCTCTCAATTCTTAATAATACTGCTCCTGTAATTGACTCAATAGATAACCAGACTGCAACAGAGGGTACTGCTTTCAGCCTAACAGCAACCGGCTCTGATGCTGATAGTGACAGCCTTACATTCTCAAGCAACTATAGCAGGATGCTAACTCCTGTCTGGAGCAACGCAACAGCTGCAAGATTCAGCTTTACTCCTGTTGATGAAGATAATGGAAATCATACAATTCTTGTTACAGTAAATGATACAAGAGGTGCAACAGACTCAACAACATTTGTGCTTCAAGTAGTGGATATTAATAACCCCCCTGTTTTAGACCCAATAGGAAACAGGACAGCAAAAATCAACCACACATTCAGTTTACAGGTCAATGCAACAGATGATGACTCTGGTGATAACTTAACATTTAGCGATAATACTAGCTTATTTAATATAACTTGGTTGACCTTGTTAACAAGTCTGATTGAATTTACTCCAGATGATGGTGATGAAGGAAATCATTCTGTTAATATTTCTGTAACAGATGATGCCCCTAATCCAGAAACAGATTATGAGGTAGTTATATTTGAGGTAACTCCCAATAGAGCTCCTGTGATTGACCCAATAGGTAACCAAACTGCAACAGAAGATTCAGAGTTCAATCTAACAATAACTGCATCTGACCTTGATGGAGACCCATTAGTTTTTAGTGATAACACAACACTATTTGATATTGATTCTTCAACAGGGCTTATCAGCTTTACACCAAATGCAAGCCATGTTGGTATTTACCAGATACAAATCAATGCAACAGATGATGACAATGCAACAGATTCAGCAAACTTCTGGCTGAATATCAGCTGGGTAAATGATGCTCCTTATTTTGATCCTCCTTTGGAAAACCAGACAGCAACAGAGGGAACACTGTTTTATTATAATATTAATGCAACAGACGAGGAGGATGACACATTAACATTCAGCAACAATAATACTGGGTTGTTCACTATTGACTCAAATACAGGGGTTATTTCATTTACACCAACAAATGATGATGTTGGGAATCATTCAATAAACATTTCAGTAACTGATAATAATAGCATAACAAGCTCTGTTATAATACTAGCAATATTAAACATTAACAATGCCCCAAATATAACCTCATACACACCAGTTAACTTAACACCAAACACTGCAGAGAACTCGTCATTACAGTTTAATGTAACAGCAGAAGATGATGATTTAATTCATGGGGATAGTTTAGCATATACATGGTATTTAGATTCTGTTAACCAGTCATCAAACCAGTCATGGCTTTATGAGCCTGACTTCACAGCAGCTGGGCAGCATAACATAACAGCAATAGTTTCTGATAGCTCTAATGAAACAGACAGCGTAACATGGAATGTTAGTGTCAGCAATACAAACAGGCTTCCAAGGTTTGGGATAAATACACAAACAACTGAAGCAGATTTCAGCTCTGGAACAAACAGCAACACAAACACAACAGCACAGAGTGGAGATATAATACTCAACAAGCAGAATTCAACTGATTATTATTCACAAGGCACATTTACATCATCAGCAATAAATCTTATAGCTAGTGATAACATGAACATAACTTATATTAATTTTAGCACAACAATGCCTAATAACACAAACATAACACTACAAACAAGAACATCAGCAACAGAAGCTGGCTTAACTAATGCAAATTGGAGTTCTGTATATATTAATAACTCTTTGGTTGAATCTGAGGATTATCAGTATATACAATATAGGGCAAATCTTTCCACAACAAACACTCTTGTAACACCAACCCTGCATGATATAACAATTAGTTATATTATATCTGATTTCACAGGCAATGAAAACACAATATATGTCAATTGGATTGACTTAGATAATTACTTCAATGATTCTGATGCAGATGACACAATAACATATGGTACCAGTGGAAACACATATATAGATATATCAATAGGAAATACGAGCCATAAGGTTACACTCACGCCAGCAAGTGACTGGTATGGCTCAGAAACAGTATTCTTTACAATGAATGACAGCTATAACACAACAAGAAGCAATAACATAACTTTGACATTTGTGGAATATGAGGGAATAACCCCTGGTCCAACAATTGTTTATAGTGGTGGCGGAGGAGGAGGATCATCAACAACAATAATCAAGACAAAAAAAGTGGAAGTAGAAAAACTCTATTCTTTTAAACTGATAGTGCCTCAAACAATGACAATGTACCAAAATAATACAGTGATTACACCAATAAAACTAAACAATTATGGAGAAATCCCTCTAAAAGAGGTGAGGTTAACTGCAGATGTCAATAGCAGTGCTATCAAGCTAAGGTTTACAAAGGATTATTTTGCAGCAATAGAAAAAAAGAGCTCTGTTGAAACAAGCCTTATCATAGAATCATATACTGCCCTTGGTTCTTATGAAATAGTTGTGTTTGCAGATGTAAAAGACCCTGCATTTAATGACTCTGCTAAGTTCTTCATGAGCTCAATAGAGCTTGGCCAATGGAGCAAAAATGAGTTTGACACAAAAATAGCATTCACAAGGGATTTGCTTGAGGAAAATCCAGAATGCCTTGAACTAAATGAGCAGCTTATATATGCACAAAATTTAATAGCAAAATCTGATTACAAAAGGGCACAGTTATTAATACAATCAATTGTTGATGCCTGCAGATACTTAATAACCACAAAAGAGCCAATAATAGAAGAACCAACCAGTGAGAAAACTATTGGAGAAAGAACAAGGATTATTGCAATAGGTATAGGAATATTGTTTATTTTAATATTGCTTCTTTATTTAATGGCCCATAAAGGGCCAGGGAGAAAACACAGAAAAGGGTATTAATATTTATCAGAAGAAACAAGCTCTTTATACAAAAGCAGGATATCATCATAAACCTCTTTTTTCTCATCAATGCTTAGCTGGTTGTATTTTTCTTTAATCTTCACATACAGCTGCCTGCTCTTTTGGATTTCATTATTGTTAAGCATGTCCAATGCCCTGATAAGCATATCATGCACCTGCTCTAGTTTATTTTTGCCAAGAGTTATTTTAAGTTTTGGCAATATATGTTTTATTAAGATTAATAAAGCATTTTGTTTTTTCCTATCTTTTTTCTTTTGTATTGCCGGTTTCTTAATCCTAAGGAAGATTAATATTTTATTAATTCCTGTCTTTTCATGCTTTTGTTCATTAAAGGTCAGTTTCTCAAATAATTTTAAAAACTCATTTAATAATTTCTTTAGTTCTGACTCAGGCAATTTTTTATCGCTATAATCAACAGCAGATAACTTTTTTAAGAAAAAAAGAATTTTTTCTTTCAAATTTTTGTCTATTCTTTTTCTTTCCAGTTCATTGCTTAATTCCTCAAATGTGAATTCATACTTTATTTTAAATAACTCGGCAAAAAAAAGCTTCACAACATGGAAAAATTGTATAAAATTATCATCCTTGTTTTTTTTAGAAAAATGTTTATTGAATGATTGTATCCTTTTAAGAGTATTATCTTTCACCACCTTGATTCTGTCAGGCTTTTTCTTTTTAATTTTAAAAAGAGTTAAATGCATCTTAATTTTGAATTATTAAATATTCATATATAAATCTATCGTGTAATCTTTTACTCTTATCAAGTAGGATAACAAAATATAAATATTAGGAATTGCTCGATTAATGCATGGATGATAAAAAAT
>CAYWLA010000024.1:0-12600 GCA_964458955.1 uncultured Methanosarcinales archaeon | reverse complement strand
GAAAAAGATATTCTGCATACAAGCAGGTTACCTAATATTAAACTGGTCCAGACTGAAGAAAATGAATTTGTGTTATTTGATGGGCATCATACAATGCTTGCTTATATGTATTCTGGAAGAAAATATCTTCATGAATTGCCCCACTTAATTGTTGTAAATGAAGAAGGATTTGTAACTAACAAAGAAGTTCTGATTTTTTTTGGGCAACATTCATCTAAATTAAGAGGGTCTGATTGGAGGAATTATGTGATAAACTGGCAGATGCCAATAAAAAAACAACTCTGCAAGAGAGTAGAGAAAAACATTGGTGAACTTTTTGATTTAATTAAATCTTTTTTGAAATAGAAATAATGGTCTTTGCCATAATCTTCATAATCAGTTGCAACATCATCTCAGATCTTTATTTTTCCTATAATAACCATCCAAGCTTAATCTTGCTATAAGATAGGATACAGTTGATTCTGCACCTTGATTAAGGTTTATTGATGATTTGCCAATACCATCATGACAACCACCAGTGTGTTCATCATAAACCACTTGGTTAAGAACGTTGTTTCCCAAAAACCACTGGAAAACAATAACTGCATTCTTCATGTACTTTTCTTCACCTGTAACCTCTTTAGCTAAGATAAGAGTCTGTACCATAGAAGCTGTATCCACTGGCTGTTGGTCAAAATGCGATTTATGGCCGTCTTTAAAATACCAACCATCATGACCAATTGGTGCAAACATGTTATTTTCAAAAGTTATAGATATAAGGAAATCCAATGTTAACTTTGCAATATGCAGATATTTTTCATCTTTAGTTGCTAAATAAGCGTAAAAGAGGGATTCAGGTAATTTACTGTTAGAGTAAGTAAGATAAGTTTCAAACCACTGCCACTCCTTAGAAGGATTATCATTGTATAAAGAAACCAGATGATCAGCCAGCATCTTTATTGTAGAAATAATCTCAGACGAGGGTTTTGCTTTATTATAAAAATATAATCCAAGAATTATAAAGGCAACTGCTCTTGGAGACTTAATCTTATTTACTATATCCAATGCCTTTTTAAAAATCTGTTCAGCCTCATCCTTCAATTCTTTTGGGAGTATATCTATAGATATTAAAAAACCAAGAGCCCATAATGCCCTGCCATGTGCATCATCTGCCCAGTTGTCAAGATTTATTTTTCTATTATGGTCTACATAATTGAATAACCTTCCATCCTTCTGCTGGACATGTTTGATGAAATTCAGATATGTCTTTATAAGATTTAATTGAGAGTCATCTCTGAACTTATTGTAATGCATGCAACAAACTATCATAGCTCTTGCATTGTCATCAAGTGTATAGCCATCGGTTTTATCGGGCTTGGTATAATTCACAAATTGAAATATTCCAAAATCATCTGTAAGTCTTATAAGGTGGTTAAGCTTGATTTTGGGGAATGATTTTTCATATTTATCTTTGATGTTCAAATACTTATTAAACACCTCCATGTAAGACAGTGCAACATTGGGCCATGTCATATGCCTTGTATAAGAGTAAGCGTTTTTTTCCATTAGTTCTTTTAAAGCTGGATTTGAGATGATTTTTAAAATTGCATCACTAATTGAATTCTTGTCTTTAAAATTAACTAGTATGCCCATTTCAGATGTGATGATATCTTTAGCATGCAAGAAGGGTGTTGAGATTGCTGCTCTGCCTGCTCCAAGGGCATAAACCAGAGTTCCGCTTGTTATCTGATTGGGGTTAAGATTAGAACATAAATAAACATCAGTTGACTTGAGATACTTTATTATTTCACTTAATTTCACATATTTATTGTAAAATTTCACATGTTTTTGTAAGCCAAGCTCCTTTACTTTGTTCTCAAGAAAATTTCTGTATTGCTCACCTTCTTTTTTTCTGACAATAGGGTGGGTTTCTCCAACAATAATATATAATATATTAGGAAATTTTTCAACAACTTTTGGCAAAGCTTCAATAACATATTCATAACCTTTGCCAGGATTCATCATACCAAATGATGAAAGGATAATCTTATTTTTATAACCTAACTTTGTCTTTTCTTTTAGGCTTGAATCAAAATTAATAGTTGGAATACCATGAGGTATAAGCTTTATGTCTGTTTTTATGCCATAGTCATTTCTTAGGATATCAATGCCTTTCTTTGTCATCACTACAATGCAATCTGATTTTTCTGCCAAAGTACAAACAACTTTCTTTAGTTTATCATTAGGATTAGGCAACACAGTATGGAATGTTATTAAAACTGGTTTATTTAGTGCCTCAAGAAAGGCTATAAGGTAGCTGCCATATTCTCCACCAAAAATCCCAAATTCATGCTGGATATTCACTAGCTTTATAGCACCCATATTATTTATCTTCTTCGCTATCATAATATATTCAGATATGTCTGTATCATCTATCTCCAGTATAACCTCTTCTGGATAATTGTAGATATTAGTGCTATCATTATTCATTGCAAGAATCTTGGACTTTACCAAAGGAGAAATTTTTTTGTCTATAGCTGTGACTAAATCCTTTGTAAACGTAGCTATTCCACACTCTCTTGGAGGAAATGTACCCATATACAGTATTCGTGATGATTTTTTATTATGCGGCATTATAGATACAAAAACAAGTTTTAATTATAAACTTATCTAAAGAATTAGTCTTTAACCTTTATTTTGATATCATTATTGTCACTTAAGAAGATTATCTTTTCCTGACTGGCTAACCAGCCAATTGCCATTAAGATAATTTTTTCATCTTTCCTCAGAGTATTTTTTAGTTGAGTCAATGTTATTTCCTTGTTTAATCCTGCATTAAACACCTGTTCTATGGCAATACCCATATCTGATTGGTAGTCTCTATCTTTTTTTGTGTTCAACAATTCATCCAGAAGATCATTGAGATTGACTGAAGCAACAGCTATCCTTTTGTCAGCAGCTCCATAGTATATATAAAGTTTTTCTCCAAAAATAGATGTACCTGTTGGAAAAACAACATTATTAACATCTCCTAACTTTTCATATCCCTCAGTTGGAGAGAATAATGGCTTATTTAAATGCCCAATAACCTTACATGGATCTTTCTTATCAAGGAGAGCTGCACTAGCATGATATACCTTCCCTTTATTAGAATCCTCAACTGAATGGTATATCATAAGCCACCCCTTATCAGTTTCTATAACAGGAGCACCTCCTCCTATATTTCTTGACTCATACCCATGTTTAGGCTCAAGTACAATAAAATCACCTAATCTTTGTAAATATTTTTTCCAATAATCCAAAGTTAAATCCTTAAAATCATCAAAATAAATAATCTGGATATCCGGCAATATTCTATGAATTAGCGCAAACTTATTGTTAATCTTTTTCGGAAAGATGAATGCATCCTTTTCCCAAAGTAGCACATCCGGAGAAACAACATCTTTATAGTATGATTCAAAGAAAAAATATCTTTCCTTTAGCTTTGATGAGCGAAAAATATCCTCTGCTTCATCATATGTCATCTTAGGGCTTATAGTCCCTTGCTTTTTCCATTGTTTAAGGTCTTTACTAGTTGCATATGCTGTCAAGACATTTTTTCCATCAAAGGCCGAATAAAAGAGATAATAAACTCCATCAAGAAAAACTATTCTTGGATCTTCTACACCCTGTTTTTCATAATCAAATTCTGAAAACAAAACAGGTGTTTTTTTCCTTTCTACAACAGTCAAAGGTCCTTCTAATTTGCAATAACCAATGCTAGAATAATTTCCTTGTCTTACAGCCCTATAGAACATATGAAGGGTGTTTCCCTGTTGTACAACTGCAGGATTTAACACTGCTTGGTTTTCAAATTCTAATTCCGTTGATTCAAGGATAACACCCTCTTTTTTTACTATCACCATTATAATGATGTAACCTCCATTGGTTTATAAACTTTCTTGTATACAAACTGTTTGTGTATCTATAGTTCAAGATAAGCTAAAAGAATAAACTCTATAATATGCTTTGTGGCTTAAAATAACTAGCCCCAAAAAGTTACCCAAGAACATACATAGTCCGTGCGGAGCTAAATTAATATTATTAAGAAATCAATCAACTACTTTAATGGCCTCTTTTGGGCACTGGACTTCACAGGCCCTGCATCCAATGCATTCTTCTGGCTTTTTAACAACAACTTTATCATTTTCTTTTGCAAAAACATCCATTGGGCAGATATCAATGCAATTGCCGCAGGTTGTGCATTTCTTATAATCAATCACTGGTTTTGCCATATTCATCACCTTATTCTTCTGTGTCTTTAGAGTTTTCTTTTTTATTAGAATTATCTTGACTAGACTCTTTTTTTACTTTCTCTTTTTTTGGTTTTGCTTCTTCTTTACTATCAGAATTATCTTGATTAGCTTCTTTTACTTTTTTTGGTTTTACTTCCTTTTCCTCAGCTTGAGATTCATCTGGTTCCTTTTCTTCTGCTTCATTGATTTCTTCTTTAATCTTTCCTTTAGATTCTTTTTTACCAACAGCCTTTTTTTTAGTCTCTAAAAGCATTTCTTTTATCTCAAGGCTTCTTAAGGGATATATTTTTCTTAATGAAATCTTTAAATTTGACTGAAGCTTATGGGACACCAGCTCATTTACAAGTTCATTGTAAGTTATTTTTCTAACATAATCTGTTAAATTTACCCTTAATGCTTTCATCAATGAATTAACAACAGCACCTTTTGTTTTGTTTACTGTTATTACTAATGACTTTAATCTTACATCTTTTTCATCAGAGGTTTTGCATACAAAAGAATCATGAAGATTATTCCTGCCCTTTCTTATTATCCTTTTTATGAAAGCAGGCATGACCTTATAACCAATAATTTCTGTCTCTGCTTTATTTTCCTTTAAACCAGTCACTCTAAAGGTCATATTGATATTTTGTTTTTTTATATCTCTTGTAATTCCCATTAAATTGATTGTCATAATCTTACCAATAAGAAGCCTTGGATCTAAAGAAGGTGTTTCGCCTATTAACATCTCATTAAATTCCTTTGGAGCCAAAATCTGATACCATTTCTTCTTTATTTTTGATATTTTTAATGCTGATTTTTCTTTTGCCATATTACAAACCTTATACCTTAAAGAGGAAAAATAGATTATTTATAAAGCTTTCGTACAAAAAACCAAAAGTTTAATATATAAAATGATTTATTATAATAAGTTAGGAGTATCATATGAAAAAAAGTGAAATAAGTGAATCAGAGGATATTGAAAAAGTTTATTCTGATGAAGGCAGAGACTCTCTTGTAGAAGATGATGCAATGGAGCCCTGGGAACAGGGTTTTATGGAAGGGGCAGAAGACGACGGACAGGGAGCAAAATGCAGGCACTGCGGAAAGATTTTAATGGGCCCGGAATCTATTTTTGAAAAAGAAATAGACGGTGTAGTCTACAGGTTTTGCTCAGAGGAATGCGCAGAAAAATTTGAAGAAGAATTGCATAAAAATGAATAATTCTTAAGGATTTTATACATCCAGATTCTTTACTTCCAAGGCATGCTCTTCAATAAATTTCCTTCTTGGCTCTACTTCATTTCCCATCAAAACAGTGAACATTTCATCTGCCAGCAACGCGTCTTCTATAGTTATCTGCTTTAAGCTTCTATTAGACGGATCCATTGTTGTATCCCAGAGCTGTTTTGGGTTCATCTCACCAAGGCCCTTGTAACGCTGAATATTAAAGTTAGAATCAACCCCTTTCATTATAACATCTTTTTCAGCATCATTATATGCATATTTTATCAGATTCCTGCTTTTTATCAAATAAAGTGGCGGCATAGCCAGATATATATATCCCTGCTCTATCAACGGCTTCATATACCTGTAAAAGAATGTCAATAACAGGCATGCAATATGGTTTCCGTCAATATCAGCATCAGTCATTATTATGATTTTATGATACCTTGCCTTGCTTATATTAAATTCCTCACCTATACCTGTTCCTAATGCAGAGATTAGTGTAACAATCTCATTAGAGTTTATTATCCTGTTTAATCTTGCTTTTTCTACATTCAGGATTTTTCCTTTTAATGGCAAAATTGCCTGAAATTTCCTGTCTCTTCCCTGTTTTGCAGAGCCTCCTGCTGAGTCGCCCTCTACAATATAAATCTCACATAATCTTGGATCTTTTTCAGAGCAGTCTGCAAGCTTTCCAGGCAAGGAGGAATTATTTAATATACCCTTCCTTCTTGTTAAATCCCTGGCCTTTCTGGCAGCTTCTCTTGCTCTTGCAGCATTTATCATCTTGTCAATAATTGTTTTTGCAATCTGCGGGTGTTCTTCCAGAAAAACAGATAAACCATTATGGACTATTGAATCAACTATTCCCTTAACCTCTGAATTGCCTAATCTTGTTTTTGTCTGGCCCTCAAACTGCGGCTCCTGAATCTTTACTGAGACAATAGCAGAAAGCCCTTCCCTTATATCATTGCTTGTCAGCTTAACCTCCTTTATGCCATTTTTTTCAGCATAAGAATTAAATGTTCTGGTTAGTGCTGTTTTAAAACCAGATAAATGAGTTCCTCCCTCTATAGTGTTTATACTGTTGGCAAAGGAGAATATATTTTCAATATATCCATCATTGTATTGCAATGCAACCTCAACAGCTGTTTCATTTTTTTCTTTATTAAAATATACTATGTCGTGCAATACTTTTTTGTTTTTGTTAATATATTCAACAAAGGATCTTATCCCATCCTGATAACAGAATTCATAGCTTTTTTCAGTTGATTCGTTTTTTATGTTTATCTTGATTCCATTGTTAAGGAAAGCAAGCTCTCTCAATCTGCTTGATAAAATGTCAAAACTATATTCAACATTTTCAAAAATACTGTCATCTGCTGAAAATGTAACCTTTGTTCCGGTTTCATTTGTTTTACCAACAATTTTAACATCGCATGCAGGCTTTCCATAGGCATATTTCTGAAAGTGAATCTCACCATTTCTTTTAACATAAATGTTCAGCTCTTTTGACAGCGCATTAACAACAGATATTCCAACACCATGCAATCCGCCACTAACCTTGTAAGATTTTTTATCGAATTTGCCGCCTGCATGAAGCTTTGTCATTACTATTTCAATAGCTGGCTTGTTATATTTTGGATGCATTTCAACAGGAATGCCCCTTCCGTTGTCAATAACAGTGATTGTATTGTCTTTATGCATTATAACAGATATTTCTGTGCAGAATCCAGCCAGGGCTTCATCTATTGAATTATCAACCACCTCATAGACCATATGGTGCAGGCCTCTTGAGCCAGTATCACCTATATACATGCTTGGCCTCTTTCTAACTGCCTCTAAGCCGCCTAAGACCTGAATATCTTTTGCTCCATAATCTGAATCAGTCATTTTAATCTTCTTTTGCCCTTTAGTTTGTTTAATAATTTTGTTAGCTAAAATCAGCTATTTTAACAAGAGATATAGCCATTTGATTATATAAAAAAAGAAGATAGTGCTGTTTATATATCTTTCGCTTTTAAAATGGCAATACAAGGCCTGTAATGCCAGAATTCGGGCATTTCAGCAGGTTTCAATTTTTCCTTAATTAATATTGCTTTAAATATATTAATATACATTTTAGTATATTTTTACATTATTTATAAAAATTTGTTTTTATAATTTAATATTATATTAACAAGAATGTAATGTGGTGCGAAATAAAGAAATTTTTTTGGTGAATTTTTTAGAGGGGTATTTGTGTAATATAACATCTATATAGTAGTAAAAAATAAAAAGATTTAAATACTACATATAAAAATCTTGATATATGAAAGAAAAAGTGAAAATTCAAAAATTAGAATGTTTAGATGATTTAGAATTACTTATTAAAGGGGATGTTATTAAATTAGAAATTCAGTATCCTTCATTGAATCGGCAGGAAACAAAACCAGAGGAATATAAAGTAGTATACTATGATACAACAACTGATGGAAAAATTCAATTTTTAATACCTTACTATGTTCCCATTCTTTCATTAAGATATACAAAGGATTATATAACATTTTGTAGTATACATAAAGAATCAATTAAAAAAATAGAAAATGGAAAACTTATTCTTAATCCAACCCCATTTATAAATAAATATATTAACTTATCTGAATATGGACACAAAGAATTATTTGAAATAATCAAAAAATCTGGATTAAGATAATCTGTTTTTTTCTAAACCCAAGAATTAATTGTGTATAACTGCTATTTATTTTTTAACAAGCTCTGCTGCCTTGATTATATACTGACCTGTGCATTCATTCTCCATTCTTATCTCAAAATCTTTTATCTCAATTTTTTTTTTAAACATAGGGCAGTCCAGGACAAATGTCTCGTATTCGCCGCCCTCTGCAGCAATATGGATTTTGTTCTTTTCATGCAGTTTTTTTAAATCAGCAATGCAGTTATTGTCAATTTTTCTTCCAAGCCAGCTCTTGCTTAAGCCGTCTGCTGCAATGCCTGTTATTATGGCATTAAACTTTGCTTTAATCAAATCTTTAAGATACTGTTCTTCATCCATGCCCCATAAAGGGTTTATTGACCTGAGGTTTAATTCATCGCAGATCTTTTTTACTCTTTCTGCCTGATAATTTGATGCAAGAGCGCCAGATATAATTCCCTGTACATTATATTTTTCTTTTGCTCTTTTAATTGCTTTTTTTAAGTCATCAAGCTCTTTTTCCTTAACACCAGAAGAATTCATATAAACTATGGGAATCTCCAATGCCTCTGCCTGTAATTTAGCCAGTTCAATGTTTGGTATATGGAACATATAAGAATCAGCTCTTTTTGATTTTATTGTGATTAAGCAAACAGCTTCATCACCTTTCTGCACTGCCTTGTATAACGCAAAAGCACTGTCCTTGCCACCAGAAAATAAGCTTGCAATCTTCATCTGATTAATTATTTTCCTTCTTCCCCTTTTATTTTCTCTATGCTTAACCTGCCTTTATCAGCCCTGATAATCAGCTCATCTTTTTCATCAAACTTGGTTATTTTTGTAATCAGCTCTGGCAGGAGAATTCTATCTCCCCTGAAGTCTATATTTGTTATTATTTCCTTTATTTCATCTGATGTAGTTTTTATTCCAAGATCCGCAAATATTTTGGATGCATCCTGAACCTTGCCCTTATCCTTGAATTCATTTGCTTTTTTATATAAGAACTTAGCAATAATATCTGCAACATCTATTTTAGTGTATTTTGTTACACCCTGCAGCCCAGGTGAGATGTTAGCTTCTATTACAAATGGTCCAAGAGGAGTTTCAAGTATATCCACAGCACATATTTCTGATTTAAGTGCTTTTGCTGTTTTTACAGCAACTTTTTTTGTTTTTTCATCTAAGGTGCATTTTATACCAACACCACCCATATGGATATTAGCTCTTTTTTCTCCCTCAGTTGCCTTTCTCTGGTAGCTCGCAACAACCTTATCGCCAACCACTATTGCCCTTGTGTCTGTGCTGTTTGTTTCCATGTATTCCTGTATAACAACCTGAAGCTTTAATGGCCCTATTGCATCAAGCATAGAGCTTGCAGCTGGGAAAGAGTCAGCAAACATAACTCCCTTGCCGCCAGTGCCTTTTGGAAGCTTTATTATAATAGGATAGTTGATTTTTCTCAATATCTTTTTTGCAGCATTAAGTGTTGGAGAGAAATAAGAATCAGGCATAGGAATATTATGCTTTTGCAAAACCAACTGCGTAAGAAACTTATCATGGACTATGTCAAATGATTCTGGGGCTATCGGCATATATGTTTTGTCAAACAAAGCAGAGGTTATTGCTGTTAAGATTAATGCATATCTAAAAGAGCCCTTTACATAAATACAATCATATTTTCCCAGCGGCTTTCCATTATGTAAAATTTCTATTTTATTTTTTAATGAATGCACTTCAATTTCCTTGAGGTTTATGTTATCAACAATGCTGAAATATTTTTGCATGGCTGTTACTGTCCATCTTGAACTTTCACTTTCCAGGCTTATTATTGCTGCTTTCATTTTATTATGATATTTTTATGTAATTTTTTTAATGGATCTATCAGAAATTTTTCCTTGCGAATGATGTTTCTTCCTATTAGTATCTTGTATTTCATATGGGACCTGTCTGCAAGGGTAAAATTTGATATGATTTTTTTACCTGCAAGCATTATTGTAACTTCTATAATTGGCCTTAAGCCAACTCCGCTAGCAGATTTGATTACTCTTGTTTTGAGTATTTTAGAATGTGATAATTCAACAGCAAGCTGCATATCCATAGAGCTTGTCCTGGCTCCAGTATCAATCCTTGCAATAAATTCTTTTTTCTTGTTTCCTAAGGTAAGAAATACAGACTCTCTGCATCCAATGATAATTCTTTTTTTAATTAACATTTACCATCTCCTTTTGATAATTTTATAAAAAATGGGCTCGGGGGGCATTTCGACAATTCTTGCGAGCATTAGCGAACTAGCGGGTTTGGCTTTTAAGCCAGGACCCTCTGTGCGTGCCAGCTTAGCAAGAAGCTGTTTCGAACCCCCGACCTATCGGTTAAGAGCCGATTGCTACTATTGCCCAAAATATGCTTTAAGGCATATTTTCCAGGCTGAGCTACAAGCCCATTTTATTTAATGGAAGTATTAAACTATTTAAAAGTTTTTGCTTTAAAAATTACATCATCTTAAGATTGCCTGTTACATCATCTATCTTTTTTTCTTCATCAGGTCCGATTGCAAGGCAGGTTTTTGTTCCTGGTTCGATAGCAGTCTTTCCGGCATCTGTTATTAATGCTGTTTTTAGATTATTACCTTTTGCAATTTCTTTGTATTTGAAAAGATCTTCCTTGTTTTTTACTTTCAGGACAACTTTTTTCATTCCTTTAATACGCCACTGCGCTACAATCTCTTTATCTGACCTGAGAGCAGCCTCAACAGATGCATGAGCTACCTGTGCAGCCATCTTTCCTTTATCTAGTTTTAGATCTTCTCTTACAAGAATAACCTGTTTGTATTCCATGGCTTTAAATTATTATTAATTGTTTTTATAGTTTTGCATTTTAACAATATTTAAATAAGTCAATAAATAACTCAGTTGTATGAAACTGATTAAAATACCTTTTTCAGCAGGGGGGCTTGGAAAAACTCTTGGCACAGAGCTTGCCCCTGACAAGATTATTGATGAGCTTAAACATATTTTCTTGAATGAGCAGGGTGTTAAGCCGGAGTTTAGTGTTGAATCTGTTAAAGTCAATAATTCAAATATAACAGAGACAAATGAAAATATCTATAACCATATCATGCAGAATGATGAAATGCCTGTAATAATTGGTGGTGACCATTCAATAACCTATGCATGCTTTAAGGCTTTTTCAAAACAGTTTAATAATCCAGGAATTTTAGTCTTTGATGCGCATCCTGACTGCGAAAATAATTTCAGCCCGCCTACTCATGAGGACTTTCTAAGGGTCCTTGTTGAGGAGAATCATGTAAAAAGGGGAAATGTTATCCTTGTTGGCTTGAGAAGCTGGCACAAAAATGAATATGATTATCTGAAACAGAATAAAATCAAATTTTTTTCCATGAAAGAGATAGCTAACGAAGGGATAAAAGAGGTTTCAGAGGCTGTGATGTCTGCTGCACTTCAGTTTGGCTCATTGTATGTCTCTATTGATATTGATGTTCTTGATCCTGCTTTTGCGCCGGGAACAGGCTATTTAGAGCCTGCAGGATTAAGTTCAAGGGAATTAATCTTTTTTCTGCAAAGATTAACTAATTTAAAGAATTTAAAGGCTGTTGATTTAGTGGAAGTGAATCCTAAACTTGATATGAATAGTTTAACAAGCAAAACAGGCGCAAAAATAATTTCTGAACTCTTTAAAATGAGCTTATAAGCTTTGTTTTTAAAGCCTTATTAGTTAAGTTTATAAAGAAAGTTGTATTTCTCGACAGGCAAGTGATACTATATGGGAAGAATAAAGACTAAACTGGTAAAAAGAGCAACTAATAAACTAGTAGACAAACATAGGCAGGACTTTAAGGACAATTTTGAAGAGAACAAGAAATTAGTCAGCAAGTTTGCAGACATTAGTTCAACCAAGATAAGAAATGTTATTGCAGGCTATGTAACAAGGCTTATGAATGCTAAAAAAGACATTTGATGTTCATCGTTTCAATGATGAGGAGGGACTAAAATGGCAGAAGACAACACAATTTTTATTGGAGAGAAGCCTTTTATGAACTATGTGACTGCTGTTGTGATGCAGTTTACAACAAAGAATGCAAGTGATATATTTATCAAGGCTCGTGGAAAGTTTATTTCAAGGGCTGTTGATGTTGCAGAGGTTGCATCAAAAAGGTTTTTGAATGGGCAGGCAAGTGTTGGTGACATAAAAGTTGATTCAGAGGAGTTCACAAACAAGGAAGGAAGGCAGGTCAGGGTTTCAACAATTGAGATAACACTTAAAAGAAAATAATTTTTTATTTTATTAAGGTGGTTTTATGATTAAAAAATTAATTGATAAACTAAAGCATACAATCCATGAGCACATTAGATTAAGGAACAAGAGAATGGGCTCCTATATCTGGGTTGGCGAAGGAAAGAATCCTTTCCG
>CAYWLA010000023.1:0-12677 GCA_964458955.1 uncultured Methanosarcinales archaeon | reverse complement strand
GTCTCAAACCCCCCATCACCCCAACGACCCCTGCTAACAACCCAAAACCACCAACTACCCCAACGACCATAACTAACAACCGAAAACCACCAACCACCCCAACGACCCCTGCTAGCCCCTCATCTCCACGACATAAACACCTGCCAAATCCTGCTAGCAATATCCGTCAGTCAACCATATTTAGCCCTAAAGCAGTTTAGCAATATCCGTCAGGTACAACTATAGAAATATCCGTCAGGTATCATCCAACAACCTCAGCAATATCCGTCAGGTATCTGACAAAATGCATCAGATCTTATCGCATAATTCCAGCAAAATCCATCACTCACTCGCAATATATATTTGGTTTTTTCTAATTAAAAATTTATTTATGGGATTAGAAATAAAGAGAGCTTATTTTATTAATGACAAATTTACTCACATCATGGAAGTTAATATCTTTAATAGATAATCCTAGTTCCTTCAATTTGGGTTCTATGATTAATTGATTTACCATCATGTCCCATTCATTTGGTTTTGCTGAGTGGTAAATTGAATCTGAAAAATTTTTTAGAGTAAATGCTTCTGTTTTACCAGCAGGTAATTTCTTCCAAATATCTTTAATCTTACAAACATAACCTTTTAATAATAAAATATAAAGGTCAAATAAATCCCTTGCTTCGTCTCTTTGACCAAAAATAAAATTTTTATCCAAAATTGTTATAATTTTTTCAGCAAATATTTCTTTTGGATCAACTACATTCAAATTTATGATCCCTTTAAGTCTGTAGTGGTTTAGGAATAAAGAGGTGTCATAATAGCTTTTCTTAATACCATATATCAGCTTTTTTCTCGATGATAAATCAAATCTTATATGGCTGCTTCTATGGGTTTGTGAAAAAGCTGGACCTCTAATGTCCGTATGTACATTAAAACCTGTAGGATTTTCTTTTATTCTGAAATTAATATTGTTTAATCCAAAAATTTCTCTTAATATATTTGTTAAATGCTTGTTAAACAATAAATCAATATTCTTTTTACTTAATTTTCCTGCCAAAATATCAAAATCCAAATCTTCTGAAAATCTTGGGAAACCATAACATTTGTATAAACAGGTTCCGCCTTTAAAAGCCAAATATTTTGTATATTTTTTAAGCAACGCAAGATTAAAAAGTGAATATAAAAAAATATTATGAAACAATTCTTTTTCTGTATTTTCCAATGATAAATGAACTTTCTCAGATAATTTCTCTAGTTCAAAAAAATTTATTGGCATTTGGCTATTCTCCATTTCTTTAGCTTAGATTTATCCAGTAAGCTATATAACGTTTTATCGATAACTAGAGGGTTATAATCTAAATATTTTTTGAAGTCTTTGTATAAATCATAGCCTATACTATCAAAAATTATACCAATTTTTTTTAAAAATTGTTTGTTTTTTAATTTTAAACAAATCTTTTTAATTCTATCTAAAGAAATCTTGTCTTTGCCAATTTTAATTGCTTGAATAATAACTGATGTGGGAGAAAGGCTGAAATATAAGCAATCAATAATAGTTTTTTCTATTGATGCAATATTCATATTATACTGCTCACTAACGTCGCTGAAAAATTCAAAAAGGTATTTCTTATTGACACTCAAATACCTTATTTTTTCATTACCAAAAACTACTATCTTATTATTTTTCTTTTTAGTGGTTAGAACATCAATCTGCTGTGGTAGCTGCTCGGTTAGACCATAAACTTTTAAAGCATACCAGCCAGTGATATATGAGGGTATAACTAAATGGGTAGCTATGGTTTGGGCAAGATTACATAAGGTATATTTACCAAACTCTATCTTTTTTACTGCCTTTTTGCGATAAAGCCTAGTCAACACTAAATTGGCATATCTTTTATTGCAATTTAATATTTTTGATACTTCTTCTGCACTAAATACAGGGTATATTTTTAATTTGTTTAGAAGTTTAATTGCATCCATACTGCTAATTAAAAATGAATTACTATATAAATGTTCCTATTTCATATCAAAATTGATATTAATCAAGGAATAAAATATTATAATAGATATACATGGTAATTTTAGATATCGGTAACCCCACATCGGTAAAACCACTCCAACAACCATCACTAACAACCCAAAACCACCCACTTCTCCAACGACCCCTGCTAGCCCCTCATCTCCACGACATAAACACCCGCCAAATCCTGCTAGCAATATTTGTAAGCTAACCACCTACCAATCAAGAACAGCTATAGAAATATCCGTCAGGTAAAACCTTAGCAATATTCGTCAGGCATTCACTAATTGTTTAAGCAGCATCTATCAAACATTTTCTAAACTTTCTGAAAAATCTTCAGATTTTTCTGGTATATTTTTATTAATCAATACTTTTTATCTATTGCTATGAAAAAAGCCATATCCAATTGCCCGTTTTGCAATTCCAATAAAACACAAAAACAGGGAAAAAGAAGAAACAAGCTTCAGATCCTGCAAAAATACAAATGCCTTAACTGCAGGAAATATTTCACAGATAAAGGCATGCCAAATAAAACCTATTCTTCCAATATAATACTCAATGCAGTTTCTTATTATAATCTTGGAAATTCCCAGAAAAATACTGCGAAAATCCTAAACTCAAGATTCAAAATAAAACTACTGCAGCGCACAATAAGCCAATGGATAAAACATTACAGGCATATCTGTACTTTTAACAGGCTAAGAAAAGATGCATTAAAAATCTGCAAGCCAGACAAAATGATTTTTCACAGCATACTAAAGCATCATCAGATATACAAGTTCCAGCTTCATAGGGCAAAAGAGCAACTCCTATCCAATGAAATACCACAGCAGAAATTCCATCTATTAAAAAAATACCTGGAAAAAATCCCAACAAAAGATTTTCCCCATCACATCTTCCAGCCAAAACTCAACAAAATAAATGAACTATCAAGATCATCGCAAATGAGATTCCAAACCTTGCCTTTCATAAAGCAGGAAAGGCAAAACATAGCAAACAAGCTGGCAGAACTAGCTTTAAAGCTTACGCAAAAAAACAATCAAAGACACCAAAAAATCCAGGACTTCATGCTAATAAATGACAGTACAACAATTGCAACAGAAATCCCGGTATATTTAACAAGAGAGGATATAAAATACTTCAAAAACAAAGGCTTCCAGCTAGAACTAAAAAATTATAACACTCCAATCACAGGTCACATAGACATTCTGCAAATAAGAAACAAACTTATTCATATCCTAGACTACAAGCCAGAAGCAAATAAAGTCAATCCAGTTAACCAGCTTACACTATATGCCTTGGCACTGGCATCAAGAACAAAGCTAGCATTAAAGGATTTCAAATGTGCTTGGTTTGATGAAAACAATTATTATGAATTCTTCCCTTTGCATGCTGTTTATGAAAAAAGGGAAAATAGAAAAATTTATAAATGTAAACAAAATATCTACAATTGTAAATAAAAAGTATACAAACATTCAGAGAATTAAAGATGTTAGAGCGCTTATTCACATCAAAAACAAGGATTAAAATATTAACTTTGCTTATGTTTAATCAGGACAGGGAGTATCATTTAAGAGAAATTGCCAGATTAATCAAAACAAGCCCAATCTACGCAGCAAAAGAATTGGATAATCTTGCTAAATTAAACCTTGTTAAAAAATCAAAAAAAGCAAACCTAAACATTTACTCAGTAAATAGAGAGTGCATTTTCCTTAATGAGTTAAAACAAATTTTCATTAAAACAGATTATTTAGGTGAATTAATAAAAAAAGAACTAAAAAACAGGGTAAAATATACTTTTATCTACGGCTCATTTGCAGAAGGTGTTGAAACAGAATCAAGCGATATTGATCTGTTTATAATATCTGAAATGAAAGAGGATGATTTGATTAAAATAATTCAAAAACTTGAGAAAACAACTGACAGGGAAATAAATTATATATTATGGAATGAAAGAACATTCAACCAAAGGGCAAAAGACCATCATTTGCTCAAAACAATAAAGAAAAGCAGAATAATAATGCTGATAGGAGATGAGAATGAATTCAAAAAACAAATCAAGTGATCTTTGGGAAAAAATAGAGCCAAATGAAAATTTAGTAAATAACGCAATTCAGTTAGCAAATAGGGACTTAAAAACTGCTGAAAATATTTTTAATGATGGTGATTATGATTGGTCTTTTGCAATTAGTTACAATGCAATGCTTCAGGCAGGCAGAGCATTAATGTTTAAAGAAGGGTTTAGACCAAAAGGGCAATACAAGCATGTTTCAGTTGTGGAATTTGGAAAGCCAATAAAGTATATGGCAGTCCCTCCAGAGGAAGTTGTTGAAAGGGTAAAGAAAAACATGAGAACAGATGCAGAAACTAAAGTTAAGAGATTAGATGATTCCAAAAAAAAGAGAAATTAAGAAAGGAACATTATTAAGTATTATAAAACAATCAAGAATGAATCGGGAAGAATTCATTAGTAAGATTAAGTAAGGCATCCCAGCAATATTCGTCAGGTATCTACCAATCTTTTCAGTAATATTTGTCAGACACCTATCAATTGTTTTAGCAAAATCAGGCAATCCCGGCACAGTCCAGGGCATTAAGTTTTACTCTCTGGAATCCAAACCAGCTCCTAAAATTGCAGCTGAATCAGTTAATTATATAAACTTAAACAGACTTAATATCATTGGTAATGTAAAATGGCAGCCAAAAAACAACTAGATACATTGAAAAAGAAAATAATATTCATATTGAAAAAAAACCATATAGTCAAAGCAGGAATATTCGGATCTTATGCCTGTGGAGAGCAAAAGAAAGATAGTGATATTGATATTTTGATTGAACCTCCAAAAGGCATTGGATTTGGATTTGTAGGGATTCAATTGGAACTTGAAGATAAATTAAAGAAAAAGGTAGATTTGTTAAGTTATAATGGGATTCATCCTTTATTAAGAAAAAGAATCTTAAAGGAGGAAATAAGAATAATATGAGAAAAGACCCCTTAATTTTTATTAAACATATTTTGGAAAGTATAGATAAGATTGAAGCTTTTTCTAAAAATCTTTCAAAAAAGACACTATCTAAAAATGAATTAAAGCAATATGCTATTATAAGGGCTATTGAAGTTATTGGTGAATCTGTTAAAAACCTCCCAGATTCTTTAAAAAACAAATATCCTAATGTTCCTTGGAAAGAGATAGCTGGAACTAGAGATAAAATGATTCATCATTACTTTGGTGTTGACTTAAATATTGTCTGGGATATTATATCAAAGGAAATCCCAAAATTAAAGGAAGATATTAAAGATATTTTAAAGAAAGAAAAATAAAACAGGCAATAACTGCAATGTTCTCATTGGAAAATCAAGTGAGCAAGTATTTAAGTTCCATTAAACAAATATGGCAACCCCGGCATCGGCACAAGGATGTAATCAATTATAGATTGGACATCAACGACAACATAAAGCTAAGCTCAACTGGCTATATACATTCTGGAAGTGATATAATAATAAGGCTCGGCACTGCCTAACAGCTTCTTGCTAAGCTGGCACGCAAATGGTTACGCTCCAATGGTTTCGTCCATTGACACCGATGTGCGACATTCAACTTCGTTGAAGTCCCACTCCTCGCTTTGCTCGCAAACAAACTTTCAACGACCATTGCTAACAACCCAAAACCACCCACTTCTCCAACGACCCCTGCTAACCCTCTCATCCAGCGACATAAACACCCGCCAAATCCTGCTAGCAATATTTGTAAGCTAACCACCTACCAATCAAGAACAGCTATAGAAATATCCGTCAGGTAAAACCTTAGCAATATTCGTCAGGCACCAACCAATTATCTTAGCAATATCTATCAGTTAAATTAATGATAAGACTAAATATTTTCCGAGAACCCAAAAAAAACTTACGAAAAACTATGCTAACACTTTATTAATAACCAATACTAAGCCATTATTCTATACTAAACAATAATAACCACAAATAGTATTTTTATGAATCTAAAAATATCAAAAAGCAAGGCTTTTTGGAAGTCTAGAATTGCTTTTTAATGTCTCATGGACAAACCACATGCTTATCTTAGACAAAACCAGTTCAGATGAAGAAAAACAAAAGGTTTATATATAACTTTAGGTTAGAGTACTCTAACTATAGGTTAGAATAAAATGGCAGAAATCAGTGAGAATGGAAAAAAGGCTTTGAAGATTATCTTCACAGATTTTTTAACTAATTACAACTCCTACAATATTAAAGACAAAATAGGGGTTAGTGATGTCGGAAGCTTAAAAATATTAAGAAGCTTAAAAGATAAAAATATTTTAACAAGTGAAAAAATGGGCAATGCTATTTTTTACCAGCCAAACCTTAAGAATTACTATATAATAAAGCTGCTAGAACTGATTTTTTCGGATTACAGCAATTTATCAAGCTTTATAAAGGGCTGGATATATGATTTGCGTTTATTTATTCCAAAAACAAAGGCTTTATTCTTATTTGGGTCTATCTTAAAAAAAGGAAAAAATGCAGGGGATGCAGATGTTTGTTTTATATTAAAAAATCCTGATGATTATAATAAATTACAAAGCCAAATAAATGAGATGAATAGAAAAAGTCGCTTAAAGATACATCCTATGTACTTAACAAAAAAAGAATTTGAAAGAAAATTAAGGGAAAAAGACAAGCCTTTGGTTGAAATGGTTAAGAATTGTGTGGTAGTGCATGGGGTTGAGTTATTTGTTGGGGTTTTAAAAAACGCTCAAAAAGTTTGAACTTTTTTAAGCACCAACAACCTCGGAGGTTTTTAAGAATATCCAAAGCTAAGAATATGGTAAAATGGTGTCTGAATAAGGCAAAGAGAGAGTTAGAAAAAAGTCAAAAGCATAGGGGTTTAATTCAAATAAAACCTGATGATAAATTAGCACAAGATTATCTTGCGAAAGCGGAACACAATCTTGAAGTTTTTATGTTAAACAAAGAGCATGAATTTTATGATTGGACAATAAATATAGGCTTTTATGTAATGTACCACTGCTTCCTGGCTATTATCACTAAATTTGGCTATGAAACCAGAAATCAGGAATGTACTTTAGCTTTAATTGAAAGTTTAGTTGAAGATAAAAAGATTGATGATGATTTTAAAAGATACATTGAAACCATGAAGTCTAGTACTAAAGAAGAAGAAAAGCAAATCATGCCAATGCGTGAAACATATTACCCCTATTATAGATATTGATGTGAAGAAAGTTGAAGAGCTTCTTGAAATCTGCCAGGATATGATTAAGGACACTAAAGGCATTATTTATGTGTAGTTAACACATTTATAGAATTATTACAAAAACTATTTAAATAAAAGCAACTAACTAAAAAAGGAGGTGTAATAATGAATAAACAAACAATAGCAATAATTGCTTTATCGGTTTTGTTAGTTTTTGTTGTTGGTTATATTTGTATTAATAATTACCAGGAAAAACAACAACAACAACAATTGAGTATATACCAACAGGGAATGCAGGCAGGATATGAGCAGGCAATTATACAGCTAGTACAACAGGCTATAACATGCCAGCAGGTTCCGGTAAATGTGCAAAACCAGACAATTAACCTGATTGCAGTTGAATGCCTTCAGACACAAGAAACTCAAACAGAGTAATTTTATACAAAATTAAAGAGAGATTATTTTTTTCTTATTATTTATTACATAATAAGTAATTAGGACTACATAATTATACTTAAGGTTATATTACCTAACAAATAGGATTACATAATAAGATAAAAAGGGTTATATAATTATATTTTTAGTTATTTAGGGTTACATAATAAGTAAAATTTAGAAAGATTTATATACTAAAGGATTACATAAGTAGTTATATGTTAACTGACTCTTACAAAGAGATCCTATTCTCAAGACTTAAATCCCTTTCCAAGCCTGAAAAACTAGAAGTCATCTCTTTTTTAACAGAACAGCTAAAAGAAAATGTAATACCTCTATTTATCTTTAAAAATGATTCATTAAGTGCTCTGGAAGCTATTGTCAAATATCTAAAAGAAGAATATAATCTTAGTTATATTAAAATCTCAAAGCTTTTGAACAGAAGCAATAAAACTGTCTGGATTACATACCAAAGGGCAAAGAAGAAGATGCCTAAGAAACTAGCTGGAAAATCTCAAATCCTCATCACTGTTGAAATCTTTCAGAACAGAAAATTCAGCGTACTTGAAAGCCTTGTCAGTTATCTAAAACAGGAGCAAGGCATAAGCTATAAGGAGATTGCAAAGCTCATCAATCGAAATTACAGGACTATATTAACAGTCTATAGAAGGTTTAGAAAAAAGAATGAATAACACAAAAATATTTTTTGGAATTGGGATCTTATTTTTATCACTTATAGTCTCATCCTATTTTGTAGATACAAGTCTCTCTTGCGATGTTGTAACAAACTGCAACAATACAGATATATTTCATATTTCAAATGAAACAAATGCTCATGCTGAACTAAACAATAATTCAAATTATGCATATGAAATCTGCTGCAATGATACTGCTGGGTTAAATGTAAGTAATAATTGTTTAGGGTATTATAAAACATTGCTTCATCTTTCTAACCAGACAAATGCACATGCTGAACTGAACAATAAATCCAACTATAATAAGTTTAATGTATGTATAAGCAGCAGTGATGGTTTATTGAATTGCAGTTATGAATCAAGTTGTGATGGTTATGACACTTGTATTGCATCTGTATCTAGCAGCACAAATGCACATGTTGGAAACTGCACTGATTATTCAATAAAGATATGCTGTGGCATAATGATAAATAATACTGCCCCAACAATAATTGCAAATGTAACAAGCCCAATAAATGTTTACACAAACACAGACTGGAAATTAAACTTAACAATCACAGATCCAGACGGTGGAGATATTGTGACAGGCTATGTCCAGTTTTATATCAATGGCTCTGCATTTGGATCAGAACAATCTACAAGCCCAATAACAAACAACATAAATACATTGATAGGAACTTTAAACAGCTTAAACTTTAATAAAGGTGCAACCCTTATAGCAGAATTTTGGGCAAGAGATCGAATTGTTAATACAACTAAAGAAAACACCACCCAAGTTACTGTATTAAATAGCATTCCATCAAAGGTAATTCTTTCATATCCAGAAAACAATGATTCATTCTTCACAAACAGAATCCCAAGGTTTAACTGGACCCAAGCAATAGATTCAGATAATGAACCGCTAACATACCAGATACAGGTAAGCCTTTTCCCTAATATGAGCAGCCCGCTAACAAATGAAACAGGCATTTCAAATACATCTTACATGCAGCCATCAGAGCTTGACTTTACAGTATATTATTGGAGAGTCAGGGCAAATGATAGTGAAGAATATGGCAACTGGTCTGATATTTGGAACTTTACTTTGGTTTCATCTGTTTCAATAATTGTAACACAGGACACAATGAACTTTGGCACAATGACACAATTTGAGATCAATGACACTACAAACAATCAGCCAGCACCATTTGAATTGGAAAATGATGGAAACTTAGAGGCAAATGTCAGTGTAAACTCAACCTCATTATGGCAAAGTAATTCTGCACAATTAAACACCTCATACTTCCAGTTCAAGGCAGACAATTCAACAGAAGCAAATTCCTTTAATTGGGTTAATTCACAAACAACATGGGCAAATATATCCGATTTTTACAAGAGCGTAATAGGCACATTAAATCATACTGACATAAATGACCTTGTAGAGATTGATATAAGGGTTGAGGTTGTATCAGATGAGCCTCCAGGATCAAAATCAGCAATCTTAACATTTTACGCAGAGGAATCATGAAACTAAAACCAATATTACTAATAATTGTAATTCTTGTTTTGGCTAGCCAGACTTATGCACTTGGCATTGCCCCAAGCAGTTCTGATGTTATATTTGAGCCAGGTCTTGAAAAAACAATCCAGTTAAAGGTAATTAATAATGTTCACAAAGACTTTGATGCTGTTGTCTATGCTGAAGGAGAATTAGCAGAATATATAATAATAGGAAATCCAACAATAAGTTTATCAAAAAATGAAGATTCAAAAATAATCTCATACAAACTAAAGTTGCCAAAAAGCCTTGAAAAGCAAGGGCTTCATGAGGCAAGAATTATTGTGAGGGAAATACCAAAAACTACAAAAGGTGGAACAACAATAACAGCAAATCTTGCAATTGCATCAAAGCTAAAGGTTACTGTGCCTTATAGTGGAAAATATGCAGAAATAAAACTTTTTGTAACAGACTTCAAGCAGAATAAAGAATCAAACTTTGCTGTTGAGGTAATAAATCTCGGAACAGAAAATATCTTAGAAGCCAGAGCTATAATAGACATCTATGGTCCACTAAACAACAAGCTTGCAACAGTAACAAGCAATAAAGCCTCAGTAAAATCAAAGGACAAGGAAATCCTTATAGCAAAGTGGATCCCAGAGCTTGGTCCTGGAAGTTATCATGCTGTTGCAACCCTCATATATGATGAGCTTAACACCAAAGATGAAAAATCATTCACAATTGGCACATTAGAGCTTGGTATAGTATCAATTAGTGTTACTGACTTCAGGCTTGGAGGGATAGCAAAGTTTGATATATTAGTTGAAAACAACTGGAACACTGAAATACAGGGGGCTTATGCTGAAACAACTGTTAAAGATAACAATGGAAAAATATACACGCAGTTCAAGACAGCATCAGCAGATATTCCTGCTTTTGGCAACCAAGAGCTTAATGCATACTGGGACACTGCAAAAGTAATTCCAGGAGCATATAAATTTGATATAGTGCTAAACTATCTTGGCCAGAAAACTGAAAAAATATTTGACATAATAGTTGAATATGACAAGATAACAGGATCATTAGTAGGGCAGGTCATTGGTGTAAGGGAAGAGGAAAAACCAGCTGTGCTGAAATCAATATACCTCCTAATCTTCCTTGTTATAATCCTTATAATAGTTAATGTAGTAATATATTTCAAAAAGGTAAAGAAATAAAAAATGAACTATCCTCAGGCTAAAACCTAATTTATCCTTTAAATGTAAGGATTATAATCTGGGCCTTGTAAGGTTGGGGAGGATAGTTAAGAAACTAAAGATTAAGGTAGGAGAAAATTAACAAAATGAGCATAACAAAAACAAGCAGGAAAGAGAAAATAGCTAATTTAGAGAGAAAGATAAAACTATGCGAAACATTTAAAGAAAAATCTGAGAATCAATCTCATTATGGTAATCTAATTGAAAAATATTCTTCAGAGATTAAGAGAACTAAAGCAAATTTTGATTTGTTGAAAAAACTCGATAAGACAATAATGCCTGCTATTTTAGTTATTCTTATTTTAGTTGTGTTGTTTTTCTTAAAGCCTGCTTTTATTGGTTATTTTGTATTAGATATTGATCCTAGCCATGTTGATTTAATATTTGAGCCAGGTCTTGAAAAAACAATCCAGTTAAATGTAATTAACAATGTTCACAAAGACTTTGATGCTGTTGTTTATGCTGAGGGTGCTCTAGCAGAGTATATAACAATAGATGAACAAATGATAAAACTAACAAAAGACCAGGATTCAAAGATAATCTCATACAAAATAAACTTACCACAAAGCCTTGAAAAGCAAGGGCTTCATGAGGCAAGAATTATTGTGAGGGAAATACCAAAAACTACAAAAGGTGAAACAATGATAACAGCAAATTTTGCAATTGTGTCAAAGCTAAATGTTATGGTTCCTTATAATGGCAAATATACTGAAATAAAATTATTTGTAACAGATTTCAAGCAGAATAAAGAATCAAACTTTGCTGTTGAGGTAAGAAACCTTGGAACAGAAGATATCTTAGAGGCTAAAGCCATAATAGATATTTATGGTCCATTAAATGATAAACTTACAACAGTAACAAGCAATAAAGCCTCAGTAAAATCAAAGGACAAGGAAATTCTTATAGTAAAATGGACACCTAAGCTTGGTCCTGGAGATTATTATGCTGTTGCAACCCTTATATATGATGAGCTTAACACCAAAGATGAGAAATCATTCACTATTGGCACCATTGGTGTAGAAGAAGAGGAAAAGCCTGCTGTGCTGAACTCAGTATATATTCTAATCTTCCTTGTTGTAATTCTCATAATATTTAATGTGATTATATATTTCAAGAAAGTAAGGAAATAAAAAATGAAAGAAAAAGATTATTCAGATACAACAGTTGTTATTCCAACTCTTAATGAGGAATTAAATATTTTAGAGCTTTTAAACCTTATTGAAAACTTATACAAAAACATAAACATTATTGTTTCAGATGATGGCTCAACAGATAAAACACAGGAGATTGTTAAAGAGCATAGCAAAAAAAATAAAAAAATAAAATTGTTAAACAGGTCAAAAAAAATTGTTCATGGACTTACAGCAAGTGTTGTTGATGCATCAAAGCAGGTAAAAACAAAATACGCTGTTGTTATGGACGGCGACCTTCAGCATCCTCCTGAAAAAATAAAGGATATAGTTAAAAAATTAAGAAAAGGAAACGAACTTGTTGCAGGCGCAAGAAGAAAGGTTTTTGATTGGTCGCTCAGCCGCAGGATAATATCAAAAATAGCAACTGGATTAGGAAAAACAAGACTTCTCCTCAATGGAGCAACCTGTGATG
>CAYWLA010000022.1:0-12857 GCA_964458955.1 uncultured Methanosarcinales archaeon | reverse complement strand
TAACATATACTCTTAAGCGAAGTTCCGAAGGAATTTGGGTGAGTAACGCAGGGGCTTTGATTCCCTGAGTAACGCAACCGCTTAAGAGTTGTTAGGCGTAGCGAACCTTTGATGGTGAGCGGAGTTTTTGTCCCACCAAATTTTTATTCTCGGTGTAGTTTTGGATTTAATATAGATTTATCAATTACGAAGCTTTGCTGAGACTATTTTTATTTCTTGGGGGCTAATTTATTTATACTATTTTCTCTTATCTTCTCTATAGTCCTTAGATTATACCTTTTACCTCTATTACTCATTAGAAGAAGGTCTTTAGGCTCTTTATCTTTCATATACCCTTTAAATGTAGTTATGAGATGTCCAGAAATTAATATGACTTTTTTCTTATTTCCTTTAAATTTAGTTATTTTTAGGATTTGTTCATTAGGGCTAATATCTTTTATTTTAATATTCCTAATTTCTTGGGGGCTTAAGTTCATGTCAAATAATAATTGAAGAATAAATTTATGTTTAGGATTAATTGTAATTTCTATTACTTTCTTTTTATCAATCTCTGGTTTTTTAGGTGTTTCTTTTTTTTCTTTGTTAAATGTAAACCATTTTTGATTTACTTTAATTATTCGTTTCTTTGTTCTTGATATAGGTTTAATCTTAATTAAGGATTTATCTATTCTGATTTTTTGTCTTGCATATCTTATTATTTGTATATTTGTTGGTTTTATATTCATTAAATATCGTTCTTGGTTCTGAATTAGTTTAAAATTATCATCCAGAAAGCCACAGAATATTGATTTATCTTTCTGGTAAGAGCCTAAAGGTATTCTAATTTTGGTTTTTCCAATATAAAGTTCTGCTGAATGATAAATAAATTGCTTGATTAACCTTTCAACTCTATTTCTCAATATTGGCTCTTCGAAGAAAATCCATAAATGATAACCTCTTCCAGATTGTTCAATGTGAGAATCAATGTTTACTTTTTTTAGGTTTTCTTTGGTTTTTAACAGATTTTCCTGAATTTCCTCTATTGATTCATCATTATGGGCATCAAAATCAATTGCAGCCCATTTTACAGTTCCATCCTCTTTTTGAGGACATAGCCCTATAACAATTTGTCTTTCTAAGTGTTTTTTGATTAAATACTGAGTAACTTCTCTATTTTCAGTTAGCCAAGTTGAACCTGTGTGGATTATATAGATTAAATTATTGTGAATAAAGAGAGAACAGTACTTCATTAATAATTCTTCTGGAGGCATATTAAATTAAAAATAAAGCAATATTTATAAAGATTTAAAATATTTTGGTTTTAGAAGATGACATTTTTAGAAATAATCGGAGTTGCAATTGTTATTTTGCTAGTTACTATTTTGATAAAACTGTATAAAAAAGAAGAACCTAAAAAAGAAGATAATTTAGCAAACAGTTTACTTCTCAAACAACTTCAGAATATAGAAAAAACTATGGATACAAAAGCAAAGGAAGATAACGAAAGACAACAAAAAATTGTGAAGTGTGTTGAAGATAACATAGCTTCTTTTACAAGAACAATACATGGTACTAAAAGAAGGGGGAAAGTCGGAGAAGCCATATTACAACAGATATTATCTGAACCAATTGCTTCTGGACTAGTTGTGACTGATTTAACAACAGATAATGGCTTAGTAGAATTTGCGTGGGATTTAAAAAATGGAAAATATTTACCAATTGATTCAAAGTTGCCTGAACTAGATAAATTATATAGTGAGTTTGAACAAGCCGAAAAACCAGAAGAACAAATTAGAACAAAAAAAGAGATTTTGAAAATAGTTGAAAAGAGAAAAAAAGAAATTAGAAAATATTTAAATAATAAAAATACCATTGATAAATGCATTGTTGCTATCCCAGATTCTATCTTTGATCAATTTCCTGATATTAATAAAGATTCCATAACAACAGGAGTTTTTGTATCGGGCTATACAAAAGTATTTTTGTTTGCTTGTGTTCTTGGTGAAAATTATGTTAAAGGGCTGAGTCTAGGAAATATTGGAGTTTACAAACAAACAGTCCAAGCATTGAGGAACATTTTAGGGGAGATTGAGGAAAAAACTGAAACTATAAACAAAGGTGTGACACAAATAACAAATGCAAACACTGGAATAAAAACGCAAGTTGATAAATCAGTTACAAAGATAAATCAAGTTTCTGCTCTTGAGTCCAGAAATATTAAAAAATTAGAATAATTGTTTTTAGGTAATATGCAAGTTAAATTAAAAAAGAAGTGAGAATAAAAGTTTCAAAAACTTTGCTGAGAATGTTATTGGGGTAAAATAAATGGAATTTCTCAATAAATTATTTAGTAAAAAGAGCAAAAACAAAGAATCAAATAAAAACAAGAATATAGTGAGAGATGTGACAAAATTGAGTCCAATTGGTGAAGTGACCAATCCTGAAATATCAGCTAACCTTAAAGAAGATATACATAATGAATTTGGATACAATGAATGTTTGGACAATATAAAAAATCTTGATAAGTTTACGATAGAATTTGATACTTTATATAAAGGCAGTATAGACATTCGAGATAAAGAATTTAATTCTTTTATTGGAGAATATGTCATTTCAAAAAATAAAGAATTTATTGTTGCTTATAAACAAATAAAACATGCTAATGGATATAGCACTTCAGGTGAAGTATATCTATTCAAAAATAAGAAGCTATTGTGGCAAAAAAAGACTGGGAATGTAGGAGAAGCTTTTGTAAGTGATAATGGATTAATTATTTTAATGCTAGAAGTTTGGTATGATTGTAAATGTTTTCCTTATTTATACATTATTGATAAAACAAGTAAAATACTTTTTAAAAAAAAGTTTGAATCATCTACTAAAGAACTAATCATATCTAAAGATGAAAATGAGTTGATTATATTTACTTGTAGTCCAGAATTTGCGGTTTATTTATTCAGTATCAAAGAAAAAAAATTAATTAAAAAAATAAACAAAGAAACGCTCAAAAAATATCTTGTATATTCTAACTTTAAAAATATTAAAAAGATTATAATGAAAGAAAGATCTTATACTAAATTAGGGGACACTTGATGTTATTAAAGAAGAGTGGATATGGAAAAAAGTTGAGAAAACTTATATTAAATAACTTTGAAGATTCTATTTTAAACATAGATTATTCCATTAAAGTAGATGTAAATATATTAAAATTTGAAAAAAATAAGGTTATTAAACACTGTGCTGAATTTCTTAAAAAAAACTATGATTATATTATTTGTAGTTATGAACTTAAAGAATTAATTAATCTAGAATGTTTTAAAGAACCAAAGTCGCCCTACGAAAAGGAAGTTGAACAGATTTTAGAAAGGATTAAAGAAAATTTATCAATTGAAAATGGAATGAAGATGGAAAGTAGACACGATATTATGGATAAATTTATCCTTCCTTTTAATTGTTTTATTGTGACAAACAAAGGAGAGGAATCTGCTACAATTATATTTTTCTTGAGTGACATATATGATTATTTAGCTAATAGGAGAATTAAAAATCCGAAAGAGAAAATATTAAGAATGAAGGATTTTATAAAAAGGGCGGATGGAATAAAAGTTTTATTTATTCAAGATATTTTTATCGATGATGAAGAATTCAACATAGAAATTATTAATCTAAAAAGAGAATATGTTGCTCTCAAAAATACCTTATCTACTAGAGCATATACTCTTGTTAAGGGTAATGATGGTAAAGAAAGACCGATTGAGGAAGAAACAATAAAATATTTTGAGAAAAAAGGTTATTTCGTTTCATATGTCTATAATTATTATCCTTTACCTGATATAGCTACATTACTAACTAATTTAAATTTAATAAAAACTTTGAAGAATGAAAGTCGGTTAATATCATCTATAACAAGATATTCCTCGCTACCTGATATATCATCTATTTTAGATAAGTTAAAGCTAAAAAATGTTAAAATAGAAATTAAGAAACAGATTTTATTCTTTCTCTTGAAAATGATTATATTAAATAGGAAGAATGATAAGCTTTTTGGAAAGATTTGGAATGGTTATAAAAACATAGATTATACTAAGAATATGGAAAAAAGAGAATTAGGACATATCAAAAAATATCTAAAAGAAAAAAATAACACGTTTGACAAATTTATTTCTTTGCCTTTAAAGGAACTTATAGAGTTAGAAATATTCGAGTTGGGTTCACGAAATCAAAAAGGAGTTCCAGATTTATTTGTATGGAATCCAAAAGATAATACAGATAGTTTCTTTTGTGAGGTTAAATCTCAAAATGATATATTATCCCATTTTCAGATGGATTGGATTAATGCCAATAAAGATAAGGTTAAGATTAAAGTACTTCAAATAAATAATTCAAGTAAAGAAAATATTAAATTAAATAAGGAAACTTCAATTAGAGGTTTACAATTTAGTGGTGTTAAAGTTAAAGAATTAAACAAAACGCAAGTTGATGAAGAATTGAGTTTGAAACATGAACCTCAAAATGAATATGACCCTAATGCTATACAGGTTTTGTATAGAAATAAATTCATCGGGTATTTACCGAAAGATTTAACAAATAAATCAAAATTGATAAATGCCATAAATAAAGGTGACTACAAAGCAAAAATCTCTAAAGTTGAACCTTCTAAAGAATTAAAGAAATATCAAGTGTTTTTGCAATTATCTTTTTAGAATTTATTGATTATTTCTTTTATTGCTAACCTTATGTCAGGCATATTGTCCTTAAATATACTACATAGATTATCAAACAACTCAACTCTTTCTCCATAATATAAACTTAAACAAATTAAACGAAATTTATCTGGATCAGTAAGATTATTGTTACTTTTGTTATTTAAAAACCAATCCCTCTCTGGATAAAAATATCTTTCTCCATTATTATCATCCAATAAGCCTTCAATGTTTTTCAACATATCTCTTAAATCTTCTTTGCTTTTTTTTATTTTATTAAGGTTTTTTAGTAAAAGAATATAAGTAATATATTTTATAATCAAGTCTTCGCAATCTTTATAGATTTCAAAATTATTTGCAGATTCCTTTTCATCTTCCGAACAAAAAAATTTTGGTAATAAATCTTTTCTTAATTCTTTATTATTATTGTAAAAAACAAAATGCAAACATTCATGTAAAAATATAATCATTTGATGATTACTATCAAATTTAGAATTAACTTTAATAACTTTAATCTTTTCTTTTTCATTTATTTTACCAGGTACTTCTTTTCTTTTACCTTTTATTTCATCTTGTAGATTCATTACTAAATTGTAGGTGGGGAATTTTTCAGAAAATTTTATGTTTGGGAACTTTTCCTCTAAAATTTTAATAATAATCTCTGGAGAATCTATTTCTTTCAATTTCTTTTCTGGATTGTCAATAAATTCCATTTTTAATCTATGAATTTATATCTGATTATAAATAATAAAATAATTCCAATTGGAAAAAACCATAATCCAATAAAAGCACTTAGGAATATGACACCAATAAATCCAAAAACAAATAAAACTATATCATTTTCTCCAATGCTATCTAATCCCCATTCTTCATTAATATACCTTTGAGTATAAGCTGGTTTAGAATGAATTATTTTGCTTATCTCACTTATTGGATGTCCACTTCCATGTAAAGATTTTGCAAGTTTCTTTTTCAACCGCCTAACATGAGTATGATCCCGATAGCCTTCCATTGAATAGATTTTTTGAGCAATTCTTCCTTGTGTTTCGTTCATTTTTTTACTTCAAATATTTCTAAAATATTCTTTTAGTCATTTTCCTGCCAATTTTTAAGGATATATCGTATTATATAACCAACAAATTTTTTTATATTATCATTAAGAAAGCTAACATACTCTTCAAGAGGTCTATCTTTAATTGTTAATTTATCCAACCTAATTTCAGAAGGGATATACCTTTTATCTAAGCTATTCCATTTAACTTCAAATTTACTTGAATATACTCTATTAATTATAGATTTGTGTACTGTGTTAGTACGACTGATATTAACTTCCTTCAACCAAAGATTCCATTGTTTGAGAAGATAATTTTTTAGTTCTAAATGTTGTTCATCTAATATTCTGCAACATACAGAAGAATTTGATAAATTGCCATCCAATCCATTAAAAAAATTTTCAAGACTGTTTAATTTTTTAAAATCTTCATTGATAATCTCGCAAAGAAGACTAATTGTAAAATCAACACACCTTTTTAGTTCTTGAATAAGACAATCATATTCATATATAAATATTATTTGATTAAGCCTTATTCCCAAGGAATTTACACTTAAAAAATATTCTTTTGTACCATCTTCCGAAAAATGAAAATCTTTTATTTCACTTAAAACTTGATTAAAAATATTTTTCTTTAATTGGGTGATACCTTCTTGATAGTTCTTATTAAAATTAGTATAATGGTAATCAATTTTTGATAATGAAGATACAATATCATCATATTTTTTCAGCATTTTCTTACTTTCAAAAAATGCCCTAGTAACCTTTGCTTTTTCTATAATCTCTTTTGAAATTTCCATACTAATTGAAAGTTTAATGTCTATTAAATATTTTTCTATTGAACTTAAGCCCCAAAGTCTATTTTATTTTTATTTTTTTATTAGCCCCCAAGAAATTATTATATTAAATCCAAAATTTGAGTTTTTCTGAAAGAAAAATTTTTGTGAAACAAAAACGAAACGTAAGTTGAGCCGTTTAACGCTTTGTTATAAGAAATGCGAAGCATTTCTTTAGCTGTTCTCTTTTTATTGTTAAACGAAACCGAGAATATTAAAAAATTTGGCTTTAGCCCGTAGCTCATCGAAGAGTTATTGAACGAAGTTCTCGAGGTGGGACAAAAATTACGCCTAACATCGGGGCTCTGTTAAATACGTTTTCCGTTACGAGCGAAGCGGAGTTCGGAAAACCTGCGTCCGCAGAGTAAAATTTCCATTTCAAATAAATCCGACCGTAGGAAGTGTATATGTGCGAAGCACTGGGGAGTTCCGTTCTTTCAAGCTCGTAAGAGCCTTAGAGAACATACATCTAGGGGAGTTCTTTTCATCAAAGCCGAAGGCTCTTTTAGTCAATACATTAAGGGGAGTTCCGTGTAATAGTCATCATATATTTTTTAGTTTTATACCCAACCTTTAATCAAAGATAGGATCATTGCAGCTGCGATTCCAAGCATCAATAATCCTGCTATCAAATGCAACAGTCTTATTTTCTTTTGCCTTACTGCTTCTAATTTGCTTGTTGTTGATATTCCTTTGTAAATAATCAATGAAAGTATGATTAAAGGAGATATAAAGACTAAGTTATAAAGCAATAAGTAAAGTATGCCTGTGCTTCTTGTAACTTCCTTTGCCAGTAATCCTAAAATAACTATGTAAGGACCTCCTGTACAGGGTAGTTCAAATAATGATACTGCAAATCCAGCTATGAAAGCTCCAAAAGGAGTAGTTGCACTATTTAGAATTTTTTTCATAGTTGGTCTCCAGCTAAGAGGCACTTCCATCAAAAATCCTTTTCCATACCAGAAATAGTCTTTTATGTTTAATAGACCGACAATTACAGCTAAGATAGTAACTACAATATAGAATCCATGACTAAGGCCACTTGCTTGAAGAGCTGAAAAAAGACCTAAACCCATAAGGAAATAAGAAATATAAATTGAAACTGTAAATGCAAGACCAAACTTTAAAGCTCTTTTTTTGTTAGCAATTGACAGTGCTGCAGTCATCAAAATTATTAACACCGCAAAAGCACAAGGATTAATAGCGTCAACAGCTGCAGCAGCCACAACGATAGGCACTGTAAGTTTTTTCACAATCTCTTTTTTAGCAGGATCTGTTGAAGGAGATTTGTCTCCTGTAAGTTTAACTGTTTCAGTAGTGGCCTGTTTTGTTTCAGGATTACCACAATCTATCTCTAAGCATCTTTGGATTTCTTTTTCTATTGATTCTCCGATTGTATTGCTGAAACCAACAATTACTTTGTCATCAACGAAAACTGTTGGAACTCCCTCTATTGCTGTATTAAAATCTTCTGACATCCTTTCAAACAAGGCTCTCCCGTCATCATCTTGGTAAACTTCATGCTCATAAACTTTGAGGGTAGGATAATTGTTTTCCATCTCATCTAAGAATAATCTTAATTTACTGCAATGAGGACAGCCTTGTCCATAAAACATATGCAAATGAACTGTATTGTTATCACTATTAATATCTATTCCCTGATCTTCATTTGCTAATACTATAAATGTTGACAAGATTAGCATTAGAGCAATAATTAGGAATTTTGATTTCATTCTATCACCTCAGTTATTACTTTATTTTTAATATCATCAAAAAGAACTTCGTATTTTTTATTGTAGTCAATTATTGGAATCATTTTAGTCATAGCATGAACAAATTCTTTATCAAACGGAATCTTTTTAAGAATTTTTATTTGATTCTCTTCTGCGAAAGAGCATATTTTCTCAGTGAATTTATTATTCAAATCAAACTTATTGATTATGATTCCTTTTTTAATCCTAAAATGATTAACTACTTCAAGAGCTTTTTTTAGATCAGAAAATCCTGAGGGGGTTGGTTCAGTTACAATTATTGCATAATCATTTCCAGTAACAGATGCAATAACAGGACATCCAATCCCTGCAGATGAGTCAACAATTAATATATCTGCTTTTTGACTTATTTCATTAGCTTTCTTTTTAACTTCTGCAACCACTTTTCCACTTCCTGAATTACCTGGCTCTAATTGAGCAGAAGCAATGCTGAAACCATATTTTGTTTTTGTATAACCAATATGAGCATTATTGATATCTTTTAACTTAATTGCATTTGCAGGACAGATAAGTTCACAAGCACCACATCCTTCACAACCGAATTCATCGACAGTTGGAATATTATCCTTTAATTTTAATGCTTTAAAGTAGCAAGTTTTGATGCATTGTCCACAACTAATACATTTTTCTTTGTCCACTGTTGCTATTTGGTTGGTAGATAAAGGATTCCATTCTTCATACTTATCTTCAGATAGAGCAAATAATAATGACAAATTTGAAGCATCTACATCACAATCAGCACATACAATATTTTTTTCTTTTGATAATGCAACTGCTAAAGATGCTGCAATGCTGCTTTTTCCAACTCCTCCTTTTCCTGATAAAACAACGATTGATTTCATTGTTTTAACACCTCCAATATGTTCTTTATTTGGATTGGATTTCCTTTAGAATAGGAGTCAACAATATCTTTGGAAAAAGGAATCTTAAAAATGATTCTAGTATTGTACTTTGTGATTAACTCATTCACTTTTTGGATATTGCCTATATCAAATCGATTGACAATCACAGTTCCATATTTATTAATCTTTTTTAGAAGTCTTAATATTATTTCAAGATCATGAACTCCTAATGGAGTTGGTTCAGTAACTGCAATTACTTTGCTGGCTAATTCAAATGCTGCTATTACTGGGCAATGTGTTCCAGCTGCGGTGTCTATTATTATGTATTCATAATTGTCTTTGATTTTCTCAATTTCTTCATTTAGATGATTAACAATAAACTCTGAGATTGGCTGATTAGTTTTCAGATCTCCAGATAGTAAGTTGAGATTATCTCTCGAACCTTTGTATAATTTTCCTATCTCTTTGTCTTGCCAAGATATTGCATCTTCTGGACAGGCAATTTTACATGATCCGCAGCCATTGCATTGTTCCTGGACAAATATCGGATTTCTGTCTTTAATTGTAATTAAAGCTTTTGTTTTGCATACCTTTCCGCATTGGCCACATTTGGTACATTTATTTAAATCAATCTTGGGAATTCTCTGATAAACAGTATTTAGTTCTTCTCGATTGATATTCAGCAAAAGATGATCATTAGGACAATCTACATCTGCATCAACTAATAATACTGAATTGCTTTTTGATAGTTCGTAAGCGAGAGCTGTTGCTACAGTTGATTTTCCTGTTCCACCTTTGCCACCTGTGATAGCAATTATTTCAACCATTTTCATCTCGATAATTCTTAACTGCTTTTCTAAAAGCTTCCATTGACAAGTTTGAACAGTGCATATGCGAAGTTTGAAGTCCCCCTAAAGAATCAGATATCTCTTTTTCAGTTATCATCAACGCTTGTTCTATTGTTTTTCCCTTAATCAGATCGATAAATATATCTGTGGTGCTTATTGCTCCTGGACAACCATAGACCTTAAACTTGGCATTTTCAATTTTATTATCTGAAAATTTGATGAATAGTTCAATTACATCTGAACATTCAACATCTCCTGCTTTTCCTCTTCCGTTGTAGTCCTTCAGTTCTCCTGTATTTTTAGGATTTTTGAATCTCTCCAAAACTTCTTTTGTGAACATTTTAATGCTCCTTTAATGTTTATGGCCACAGTCTTGTGTTTGGTCTTCTAGGTTATCAAGGTTTTCAATTACTTCTTTTACAGTGTCATAATTACCTGTCTTTAATCCCAACCCTTTCTGTTGTATAATGCTAATTGCCCTTCCACCAATTCCTTTAGCAAAGATAGTAGTTGGATTAACCTCATCTTCTATTTGATCAATTGGACTTTTACTTGGATCAGTATGATCCAGATCATTTGGAACAATCTTCAATTTTTTTGTTTTTACATCATACACTCCAAAAAAAGGTGCGTGACCAAAATGCTGACTGATTTCTGAATCAAGCCCATTATCATCAAGCAGAGGAAAGAATATTCTTTCATCAGAATCTGATTTTGTTTTTGAATCTCCAGAATGCGCTTCTGCAACTTCTGAAATAACTTCAAGCTTCTTGTCAACAAAGTCAGATAAAACATCAGTTATCACCCCAGCTGCAGAGTATGCTTTTATTCCTAACTCCTTTAGCACATTTGTCGCATTAGGACCCAATTGTCCTGTAATTACTGCTTCAATTTTTAACTCTCCCATTTGTTCTGCTGCTCTGATTCCAGCTCCATGTCCTTGTACTGCTCCTTCATTTGTTATTGCTTCAAAAGTTCCAACTTCTTTTCCATCAATATTAATGATCAGAAAGAATGGGCATCTGCCAAATCTCTGATCAACTTTGCTGTGAAGTTTATCTCCATCTGCTGATACTGCTATTTTCATTTTTAGTCTCCCTGTTTAGTTTAATTCTTCGAGTCTTTTTTTAATAGACTCTTTCTCATTTTTCATTTCATTCTCTTCTGCTTCAAGTTGCTTTAGCTCATTTTCTAGCATCTGTTTTTCTTGATCTTTAGATGGTTGTTGTATTGGATTTTGAGGATTGTCCCAAAACATTCTTCTCATTCCTCTTCCAAAACCACCACCAAATCCTCTTCTAAAAAATCTTCTTCCAAATCCTTGGCTTGTAAATCCTGGGCTATTGTATCCATTACAAAAACCCATCCCTCTACCTGTTCTTGAACCCATTCCCATAGGACCTGTTCCGTCTCCTCCTGGCATTTTGATTTCCTCCTGACAAGTTTTAGCCCCTTGTCATAGGGCTTTTGCATTTAGGGCATTTCATGCTTGAGCATGGATTTCCTCTTTGGTGCTTTTGTTTATACCCACATTCAGGGCATACACAGTCTCCTCCAGGACCTGCAGCAAAAGAACCTCCCATTCTTCCTCTGCCTTGACCTTGTCCTAAAGGCCCTGTTCCGTCTCCTCCTGGCATTTTATAGTCACCTCCATGAATTTTTATTGCCTTTCCATTAACTAAAGCGTCAGTTACTTTTTCTCTTGCTCTGACTAATGTTCTTTGAAAAGTAGACTGATGAATATGCATTTTATCTGCTGCATCTATTTGGCTTAATTTTTCAAGATTTGATAATCTTAATGTCTCAAGCTCATCAATTGTTAGATCCACTTCTTCAAGTTGGTTTAAAGGCACTGCTCTAGGCTTGAAATAAGTAACATCTGGTTCAAAATTTACCTGTTTTATCTTTCTTGGTCTTACCATTATGCATTATAATGCATAATACTATTTAAAGGTTTCGCTTTTTTGAGCCTTGAAAAAATATATATTTATTTTACGAAGTAAAAGTGTAAATGTCCGTCAGGACTAAGGAACTCCCCCAATTAAGAACTCCCCTATTAAAAATAAATTCTGCGTAGCAGACTATATGTGCGTAGCACGGAACTCCCCCGTTTTTCTCATCTTAGAAATGGAAATTTTATTGTATTTAACATCGGGGCCCTGTTAAATACTTTTCCCATACGAAGTGTGGGAAAATTGCGTCCGCAAAGTAAAATTTCCATTTCCTATAAATTCTGCGAAGCAGACTATATGTGCGAAGCACCAGGGGAGTTCAGTTCTATCTAGAAAGCGAAGCGTTACATTAAGAACAAGTAGTTAGGGGGGTTCTTTTCATCCAAGGCGAAGCCTCTTTTAGTTAGTACATTTAGGGGAGTTCCGTTCAATCAATGCGAACACAGTGAGCTTTTAAGAACAAGTATTAAGGGGCGAGAAAACTTAAAAACAAAACATTTATATAGTAGTTATGCATTATAATGCATTATGGTAAGACCTAGAAAAATAAAAATAGTGAACTTTGAACCTGGTGTAACTTATTTTAAACCAAGAGCTATCCCTTTAAGCAAATTAGAAGAAGTTGAATTAACTTTAGATGAATTAGAAACATTAAGATTAGTTAATATTAAGAAGTTAAGCCAGGAAGATGCAGCTAAAAAAATGAAAATTCATCAATCTACTTTTCAAAGAACTTTAACCAGAGCAAGAGAAAAAATAACTGATGCTTTGGTTAATGGAAAGGCAATAAAAATTCATGGAGGTGAATATAAGATGCCAGGAGGAGATGGAACAGGACCAAGAGGTTTAGGAAGAGGAATGGGTCGTGGTAGAGGTT
>CAYWLA010000021.1:0-12979 GCA_964458955.1 uncultured Methanosarcinales archaeon | reverse complement strand
TCTAAATTAAGAAATGAAGTTTCAGACCATTTTGTTGGGGTTAACAAAAAGGTTAAGATTGGCTCTCAAGCAGAAGATAACAGGTACAATCATACCGGAAAGGAGGTAATTGAGGTGACCACAAAATAATCCAAATGTAGTCACCTATTACCAAAACATTTAAATATGTAGTCACCTATTATAATACTATGCATATAGAAAAAAGAAAATTCGGAAAGAAAATAAAGTATTATCTTGCTCACTCATACAGAGAAGGAAAAAAAGTCCATAAATTCAGGAAATACTTAGGGCAGGATTTAACAAAAGAAAAACTGGATGAAAGAACACAAATTGCGGAAAAGCTTATCTTAGAAGAAATACACAAGTATAATATTATAAAAGACCCCCTGAATTTTGAGCTCTCTAGAGAAGAGATAGAAGAAATTAAAGCATTAGAATCACCCCTCAAAATATCCCATCTCTCAAAAAAAGACTGGAAACTTTTCTCAGAAATATTTACTTATAATACAAATGCAATAGAAGGAAGCAGACTAAACCAAAAAGAAGTAAATGACTTATTGGAAAAAGACAAATGGCCAAAAAAATCAAAAGAGGATATCGCAGAAGCATATGGCGTTGATGAGGCAATACAGTTTATAAGAGGGATAAAAGAGCATATATCAATAGTTCTTATTAAAAAAATACATAAGATAGTCTTCAAAAACTCAAATTCTTTTGCAGGAAAGCTAAGAAAGAGGGGTGAAGAAGTAGTTGTGATGGACAGCAAAGGAAATGTTGTGCATGAAGGGGCACCTCAGTCAAGAATAAATCACTTATTAAAAGAGCTTATTAATTGGTATGATAAAAATAAGACAAAATACCCGGCCTTGGTTCTTGGTGCAGTGGTTCATAACCAATTTGAAAATATTCATCCTTTCAGAGATGGAAATGGAAGAGTTGGAAGAATCCTCTTAAATAATATATTGATCAAGCATGGCTTGCCCCCGATTAATATAGATTTCAAGAACAGGGCAGAATATTATAGCACACTAAAAGAATATGAGCTAAACAAAAACATAAAACCCACAATAGGTCTATACATGAAAGAGTACAAAAATCTAAAAAAGGAGTTAGGTGACTACAAAAATAAGAAAAAGTAGTCACATAGATTAATTCTGCAGAACAATGGCCAGCAGCTCAGCATTTGAAAGAGCATCAGGCCCCTTCATCCTGAACCTTTCCCTTGGCCTCTCCCACTTGGAAATATCCTTTATTTTCATAAACTAAACACTAATTAAATTATTAATAAAGCTTAACCAAGAATTACCGGAATTCTTCCAGAGCAATTTAAGGTTTTAGTGTAAATAAAAATAATTATTTAAGGTTTTAACTATAAAAACAATAAATTTATAAAGATTAACACAATCATATCACAATATGAAAAAAAGATCCAAACTATCTGACATATACACTGACATAGTCAAAGTTCTAAAAACTGGATCATACAACATCCTGCAAATCTCTGACAAAACAAAAATAAACTGGGAAACAGTCAAAAACGCATTAATCACTTTAGAAAGCTTAAAGCTTGTTTCAAAAGAAATCAAAAACAACAAAACTTATTACTTCATGGACGAAAGCAAACTAATCGAATTCAATAAAAGCACACTATTAGGTCTTCCTATTTCAAAAAAACAAAAAGAAACTACCTTAAGCTTAGCTAAAAGAATTGCAGAAATCTGGAATAAAAAAACTTCCAAACCATTAAGAAAAACATTCCTCCACAAAATGCTAATAAAACTAGTGAAAGAAGAGCAAATAAAAAATGTTCCTTATGGATGGTATTTATTTGGACAATGCGCTGTTTTACAGTTTGAAACACAGGAATTAGCAGAAATACAATCTGTAAAAAAATATGACAAGCAGATAAATGAAATAGTAAAAGAGTATTCTGATATTCCAACCACCAATGAATTGTTAGAGCAGCATTACATAGAAGAAGGGAATGACTTATACTTAACCAGATTAAAAATTTCAAACATACTTATAAACATTTTCAATGAAGACGCTTTAAAATCATTAAAAGCAAACCTAAAAAATTTCTTGCTTAGTTTTAAAAAAACAGAAGACAATGCAGACCTTTTAGAATACATTAATGGATTCTACTCAATAGTCATAAGGCTAACCAAAGAATTATCAATAGAGGAATTAGAAGGAATTCGTCCGCAAATCAATGATTCATTTAGGCATATATGGGAAATAATAGGCACATATGAATTATACAACTCTCTTGATTGTTTTTATGACAAGCAAATTTTAAAAAAACATTATACTATTTGGATTGAAAATCTTAAACATATTTCTGAAACCTATCTTTCAGAGTTAAAAGATAATATCCCAATAAAAGAAATTAAAAAAGACTCTTTATCTAAATTTAAAGGGATTCAGGCGTCGCAATCTCTATAATCTTGCAAAACTCTGCAAAATCCTGAATATTTCTTGTTACTAAATAAATTGCATTTGCTTTTTTTGCTAATATAACATGCATGGCATCAGGAAAATTAGAAGGAGACAATTGTCTTGCTTTTCTTTCATCTTCATTGCTTCTTTCAACTTTTATCAAATACTCATCTTCAAATTGTTTTAGAAGATCGTTAAAATTTTTCTCATGATTTAATTTCTTTATTTCATATAGCAGCCAATCAGAAATAATTAATTTATATTCTTTTTCTCTAACCTTTCTAAAAAGACTTAATGCAAACTCCCCTAAATCTCGGAATCTGTCTTTTCTCCCTTCAAATAAGTCCACATAAACACAAGTATCACAGTATATTCTGCACATATTTTACCTGGATGCTTCTTCTTTAATAAAGATTAACTAAGAATTATCGGAATTCTTTTGTATTAATTGAAAATTAAACAAAAATACTAGTGATTATTGGGCAAATTTAAAAAGCATATCCGGTTTTGAATATGCAAAAAAGTTTATATGCTTCAAAATCGAAAGATTTATATCTTTCATATTATTTTCGAACCAGCAACAAACAAATTAGACTACTGCCAAACCAGTGGAGACTATAATAAACAAAAAAAGGTCCTAAAAGCCTAGTGATAATATATGCATGATAAGCATAAAAATTTTAATTCTAATTCAACAATATGTGCTAAAAAGCCTATTGCAGAGTATCCAAAAATAAAAGATAAAAGACCTAATACGCAGGAGAATACAGTAACAATAGAGGAATTAGTAGATCCGGAATGCAGCAAACACAACAAATCATCTTCTAATCAAAAACTATCTAAAAAAGTAAACTATATAGGCAGAAATATAGAAAAACCAACAAATACAGGCTATAATAAAGAAAAATTGTATTTAAAAACAATTGGAAAATATACTCCCCTTGGTGAAAACATACTATATATAAAAACACAGTCATCTTCTGAACCAAGGTACGTTATTCCCTGGAATTTTGATATTAGCGATGACATCTATGACCCATATGCATTACTAGTAAATATAAACAGTTCTATACATTATTCAGAAGAAATAGATGTGTTTTTTGAGCAAGATAAGCTTCTTTCTATTGCTTGAACTAGAAGTTCTCTTAAGAATTAAATAGTAGGCATATTGAGAAATGAAAAAATTTTATTTATAGAAATTCTGCTCTTTATATTTGCCCGTTTTGTTCAACATATTTTTTCATGAAACGTTCAGTAATCACTGTTGGTACAAACCCTCTCTTGCTGCACATTCTGACAAAATCATCATGTATGTATTTATCGACGTTATAATCGATTCTCATTTTTTGCGGTCCCTTTGGGGTTGCTGCCATAATTTATCACCATAATCAAAATAATAGGCAGTATTTATAAGTTTATCTGTTATACCCTTTGTATTATTACAGGATTTCTGAAATATTTTGATTTGTATAGCAAGATTTATAGTTTAAAACTTAGAATAGTGTTAAGCCAATTAAGTCCTAGGATAATATAATCAAAACATTTAAAGCCTAACTTATTTCATCCTAAACCTTTCCCTTGGCATCTCCCATTTGGAAATATATAAAATTAGTTGAGCCAAATGATAATATGTCTAATTTTTACATTAAAATGGAAAAAGTAATGAAAATGTGAAGAAAAAATAGATTCTGACACTAACTTCTTTCCATAAATTTTTTTATTTTAGAGTTGCGTTGTTTTTTTCTTATATGCTGTTTGCATGTATACCTTAATCTTCCGGAAATACCGTAAAAATTCCTTATTTTAAATAGAAAAGTTTAAGAAACAAGGTTGATACTTCTTACTAGTATAAAATGGAAAAAAGACTCTGCAATGCTGGTTGGGGATTCACTAATGCGTGTAACTTAAATTGTAAGCATTGTTATAATTCTTCTGGTGAAAATAAAGGCAAAAATGAAATATTTCTTGAAGATGCTAAGAAAATTGTTAATAAGTTAGCTAAGAACAAGGTTAAAACTATAAATTATGGCACTGGGGAATCTGGGTTAGCAAAAGATTTCTGGGAACTAGTTAAATACACCAACCAAAAGGGGATTATACAGGGTTTAACTACCAATGGTTGGTCAGTAAATGAAAAATCAATCAGGCTGATAAAGAAATACATGAATGATGTTGATGTATCCTTAGATTATGGCAATGAAAAAGACCATAATTGGTTCAGAGGCAGTAAAAATGCATGGAAGGGGGCAATAAAAGCATTAAATTTATTAAAAGAAAATTGCATTGAGTTTAGCATAGTTGTCTGTATTACTGCAAAGAACTGTTCTAAAAAGAATATAGATAAGTTATTATCCTTATCTAAAGAATATGGATGTGACTTAAGGATTAATTGGTTTAAACTGACAGGCAGGGGAAAATATAATCAAGAATTTAAACTTAACATCAAGCAAGTTAATGAAACATTTAAGTATATTATTAAGAAAGCTTATATTAGAGCCATGCCGGACCCTTATTTCTCAGCTCTTCTGGGTATTAATTCTCGAAAAGGCTGCCCCTGTGGCAAGGATTCATTTCGTATAACTCCTAACGGAATAGTTGTCCCATGCGTTTATTTTACTAAGGAAATGGACAATATTAATCTTGTTAACAGTGAATTTTCTGAAATAATCAATTCAAAACCATTTAAAAAAATTAACAACAGGATTATCAAATTTTGTAAAAATTGTGAATATTTTGAAAACTGCCGTGGCGGATGCGCTAGTAGGGCTTATCTAGAATTTGGTTCAATGAATGAACCAGATGCATTTTGCTTTAAGAAAGCCGGACTAAAGAAAAACCCATTCAAAAATATGAAATTTGAATATAAGCCGGGAAGCCTGAAAGTGCACGAAAATTATCTTTGTACAATTATTGTTAAGGCAAAATGAAATATTTAATAAAAAATGCTAATTTTATTGATTGGGAAAATAAGTTAGTTGTTGGAAAGGATTTATTAATCAATAATGGCAAAATTGAATATATTGGAAAAGTTGAAAAGACCTCAAATATTAAAATTATTGATGGAAACAAATATTTGCTGCTTCCTGGATTCATCAACTCTCATTTTCACTTAGGTGAGACAGTGTTTAGGGGCCACGCTCCAAACAATTCGTTACAAAGTTATTTGGATTACACCTCAAAGTTTAACAAAAAATTAAAAAGTGAAAAAAACCACCATATCATCTCCGCATTTTCTATCCTTGAAGCTGTTTTTGCTGGAACAACTACTATAAGTTGTGCCCGTGGTTGGTTAGCTACAGAAGAAAGCAAATTAAGGGGGTTATTGGGATATCCTATTATGAAGTCTGAGAAATTAATGAAGTACTATACTGGGTTTACAGGGAAGTTTAACCAAATTTCTAAGAAATTTCCAAAATTGTTTAAATCCGGCAACACCCAAATTTCTCTTGGGCTTTGGATTCATTCACTTCATTTTTTAGATGAAGATGCACTTTATTTGATTTCTAAATTGTTTAACCAAAACAAAAATATAAGATTGACAATTCATGTAGCTGAAACTAAGGAAGGGGTAAAAAAAATTAGAAAATGTTTTAAGGGAAATGAGATTGAAATATTAAAAAAATTTAAATTACTGAATGAAAGAACAAATCTCATTCATGTTAATCATATTAATGATGATAGTATAAAACTTATTGCAAGAAGTAAAGCAAATATTACTATATGCCCAACATCAAACCTCTTTCTGAACACTGGTTTACCAAATCTTAGAAAATTTCTGGCTGCAGGCATTAATACATCAATTGGAACAGATGGACTTGCCACAAATTATTCTGCCTCCCTTGTGGATGCAGCAAAAGTCACATACTTTGCCTTTAGAAATCTTGACTTAAAACCTCCACAATTATTGGATATGATTACAAAAAATCCTGCAAAGGCCCTTGGATTTGATAAGTGTGGTTCAATAAAGGAAGGTAATTTAGCTGATATTTTATTTTTTAAAATCGAAGATTCAGCATTAAATCCTATTGAAAATACCTTAAAAAATTTCATTTTTGGAAAAACAATTTTACCAATCCATGTTATGATTGATGGCAATTTTGTAGTTAAAAATGGTAAAATTGCAAACCAAAAAGAAATAATAAATAATTTTGAAGAGTTAGCTTCAAAAATTGAAAATGAAACAAATTAAATTTGTAGATACCCATACCCATACAAAACATTGGAATAAGGAACATTTTGCAGAAATAGACCCATCAGCTTTTATATTGTCTCTAGATACCCATCTTCAAATACCTTCAAAAATAACTTGTCTTAAGAGAAAAGAAAATATCATTTTTGGTTATGGTTTACAACATTATACAAAATTTGATGTTCGATTATTTCATAATTATTTAGACTCCCTCACAAAAGAAGTTTCTGATGGAAGAGTTATGTTACTAGGAGAACTAGGTTTGGATTATGGGGATTCATATGAAGAAAGAATGCTTTATGAGCAGTTGATTATTGCAAAAGATTATCATATTCCTGTAATAATTCACACCCCGAGAAAAAACAAACGTAAAATTTATGAAAGAATTAAAAAAATTGTTGAAATGACAAAAATTGATCATTCTTTGTGTTTAATAGACCATGCTGATAAGAATATAATTTCCAAAAACGAACCATGCTTTTATTTTGGGATTACAGTTCAACCAGATTATGGAAAACTTTCATTTGAGCAAGCAAAGCAACTTGTTTTAGAGAACTCTGACATTTCAAATAGATTGGTAGCAAATAGTGATTATTCTAATTTAGAATGTAGGAAACAATCACTAAAGGAAGTGAATAATGTAAGATTTTTACAGGAAATCATAGTACAAGTAGACCCGGGGTTGTCTAGAAAAGTAACTTTAGAAAACGCTTTGAATTTTATAGGTGTTAAAGAATGATAGATGCAAAATCCAAAATTGTTCAGCACAATAAGGATTTGTTAAATTCAGAAAAAGGAAACTGCATAAATTTAATAGCAAAAAAGAAATCAAAATTTAAGGTTGGTATTGGGTTTGCATCTGAATACCAATATGCACTTCATACATTGGGGTTTCAATACTTATATTTTAAGATAAACCAGCATCAAGATTATTTCTGCCAAAGATTCTATTATCCTGACCAAAATATTATTCAATTACATAAAAATATCCCAATTTTAACACAAGAAGAGAATATTCCAATAAACAATCTGGATATCCTATTCTTCAGTTTGAATTATGAGGGAAACTATCTTAAGTTATTTGAAATGTTTAAACTAGGAAAAATAATTGCATTTGCTAAAGATAGAAAAGACTCACCAATTCTTATTGGGGGAGGCATCTGTCCTTCATACAATCCAAATGTTCTTAGCAGCTTCTTTGATGCATTTGTAATAGGGGAAGCAGATAGTGTAATTGATAAAATCATTAATATCCACAGAAACTTAAAGCAAACAGGTTGCTTCACGAAAAATAAATATCTTCGAAAAATTAGCAAGATTAGGGGTGTGTATGTCCCAAAATACTCACAAAATGTACAGAAAGCCTTGGTTGAGGAAATTAATGACAACTTTCTGGGGCACATAATCAGTCCATATTCAAAATTTCCCAATTATCTATTCTTAGAGATTGCAAGAGGATGTGGAAGGGGGTGCAGATTTTGTATTTTGGGAAATCTTTTCAGGAGACCAAGAATTAGGTCCAAAGAAAAAATACTTGAATATGCTAAAAAAATGGCAAAGTTTACTAATAGGATTCGCCTTATAACTCCAAGTGACAGCGACCATCCGGAAATTGTTGAGATATATAAAGGTCTAAAAAAAATGGGTTATTCTATCGAAATTGGCTCACAAAGAGCAGATTTTCTTGCAAGTAAAAGAAATATGCTTAATTATGTGGCCAGTAAAAAACTCACTATTGCTCCAGAAGCTGCATCACTAAGAATAAGGAAAATGATTAACAAGACAATCACTAATGAGGATATATTCAATTCAGTTAGAATTGCAGCAGAGAATAAGCTTGATGTTTTACAATTATTTCTCATAATTGGTTTCCCTAATGAAACAAAGGAAGACATTCTTGAAATTGCTAAAATTGCTAAAAAAGTAAGGTTTTTACTTGACTCTAACGGAGCAGAGAGTATTATCCTCGAATTAACAATAAATTGCCACATAAAGAAACCACACACAATATTTGAGAGAGATTCACAATTAGAACCAAACAAATATTATTCCTATATTAATAAAATAAAATCACTGTTAAAAAATGTTAAAAACATTAAAATCAACGCTATGGATAAAGATATTTTAGCACTTGAATCATTGTTAACAAGGGGGTCAAAAGAGGAAGGTATTTTAGTTTATAATTTATACAAAAGTAAAGGGTCAATAATAATAACTGAAGATGATATAAAGAAAAAATTAAAAAGGAAGTATAAAAACTACTTCAAAAAGATTATTGGAAAACTTCCTTGGGATAATATTGATATTTGTCTTCCCAATAGTTTTCTGCATAACGAGTCTAAATTAGTGGACAAGGAGGTAAAAAAATGGAAATTGGATTTGCAACAAAAGCAGTAATCTTTAAAGAGGGTAAGGTGCTATTAATCACAAAAAGTAATGAAGAAGAAATTAATCCCAATACTGTAGATATCCCTGGTGGGCGTCTAAAATTTGGGGAAATGCCTGAAGATGGTTTAATGCGTGAGGTTATAGAAGAGACCGGGCTTAAAGTCCAAATAATTAAGCCAACCAGGTGTTGGAGCTTTGTTAAAACTGAAAAGAATTTTCAGTTAGTGGGGGTAACTTATTGTTGTAAGTTTGTTGAAGGAGAAGAAAAGTTGAGCCACGAACACAACAATTTTGTTTGGTTGAATCCAAAAGAAGTAATAAAAGGTGATTTTCCTGAATGGTTAAAAAAAGAAGTTTCAGCAGCAGTGAAAGGGTATGATAATGAATAAACCAAAACTTATTGTTATAGAAGGCACTACTTGTAGTGGGAAAACAACTTTAGCTAAAGATTTAGTTCAAAATATTCCTAACTCCCTTTATATGAAAATGATCCCTTCAGAAACTGAAAGGGGGCAATATATAAAAAAAGTTTCTAATAGGGCTTCACCATTAGAGATAGATTTACTTTACTTAGAAGATCTCTATGCAAGTGTTCAGGAAGCGGCGGATAAATTGTTAAAAGGAAAAACAATAATAATGGATCGCTACCTGCCTTCTTTACTTTCTTTTTGCCATTGTTACAGAGAATCAAATGATTATAAGCAATTAGTTGAACAAATTGATAATGATAAAATTAAAGTACCGGACCACTTATTTATTTTATACGCTGACCCTAAAGTTAAAGTGTTAAGGTTAGCTAAAAAAGATGATGTTACAAAATTTGATGAAATAAGCTTTAATGATTCCAAACTAGAAAAATACTTAATTACTGAAGCATATAAATATAATAATCATATACAGTTAGACACTTCTTTATTAAGTCCAAAACAAACAGTTAAATTTGTACTTGAACATTATTTAAGTGGGCTTAAATAAATATCTTACTAAAAAATTCTATCAATCATCAAAAAGAAATAAAAATTTCTTTTACAAACATTTATATATTTTATAAGTTAAATTTCTTTTATAAGTAAATAGTTACCATAAGATCATACTTTAAAATGGAAGAAATAACAAAATTAAGAAAACTATATGGCCTCAAGAAGGTTTACAGGGCCAACTCTGTTGAAAAGAGAAAAGAAAGCTCTGCAGAGCATAGCTGGAGCTGTTTAATATTAGCTGATTATTTCTTAAGCATTACAGACATTAAACTTGACAGGTTAAAAGTATATGAACTGTTGATGTATCATGATGTTGTGGAGATTGAGGCTGGAGACACACCATTGCACAAAATTGAAGAAAGAAAAGACCAAAAGGAAAAAGAACTAAAGGCATTAAATAAATTAAAACATGAAATTCCCAAGGAATTAAAAGCAAAATTTGTGAAGTTAGTTAATGAGTTTGAGGAAAACAAGACAAAAGAGGCAAAGTTTGCCCAGGCAATTGACAAGCTTGATGCAGAAATCCATGAATTAGACTACAAGGAAGACTGGAAAGGCTGGACAGAAGAATTTTTAAGAAAGGAAAAAGAAATATATTTCAAGGAATTTCCAAAAATAAGAGAAGCATTTGAAAAAATAACAAATTATCTGAAGGAAAATGGTTATTTTGACCAGTGAAAATGGAAATTTTTCTAGCAGAATTTATTCCATTCGCCAGATTCTTTTCCTTTCATGACCTTATCAAGCATTTCCAGCTCTTCATATATTCCTTCAATCAGCTTATAGTCTTTTGCCTGTTCAAGAGTTACCCATGCATATTCAGTTAAGGAATGACAAAGCTTAACCTCGCCGTCAAGATAGTCTGCATAAAGGCTTACAATAATTGTTGGAATATTATCAGAGCGGACATAAGCAAGGCTTGTCAAATACCTGATATTTTTTATTTTTAGCCCGGTCTCTTCCATAACCTCCCTTTTAAGAAGGTTTTCAAATATATTATACCAATGCGAGGAAGTATCTTTTTGTTTGCCTGAATAATCATTAAGCTCTAATTTACCGCCAGGAACTGTCCACTCATTTGGAAATGCCTTTTCTGTTGGAGCTCTTTTAGTTATCAGGAATTTTCCCTCCTTGATAATTATCCCTGTTACAACAACATAATGCGCCTTATTTTTATCATACATAAACTAAGCTAAAAATCCTAAATATAAAAGACTTTCCCCAAAAGTTATTTAAGTTAGATATTTTCCCTTTTTTTTATGCACGAGACAAAAAACATCCTTAAAGGCGACTTAAAGAAAGTAATTCTAAGGCTTTCCTGGCCTATGATGATTTCAAACCTTCTCCAGGCAACCTATAACATAACAGATACGTTCTGGGTTGGCAGGCTTGGAAGCTATGCAATTGCTGCAGTGACAATCAGTTTTCCCCTTGTTTTTGTTATGATAGCTATTTCAATGGGAATTGGTGTTGGCGGCTCTATACTTATATCGCATGCAGCAGGCAAGGCATTTAAGACAAAAAAGGAAAAAGACAAAAAACAGATTAACCTCATAACCTCGCAGACTTTTGTTCTGCTTTTTTTAGCTGCAATTGCAGTATCTGTTATTGGATTTTTATTTGCCCCAAATATTGTTTCATTGTTAAGTTCTGAACAGGCTGTTTTTGAAAGCGCTGTTATTTACATGAGAACAATCTTTGTAGGGTTTTCATTTATGGTTCTTTACTATGTTTTTGAGGCAGCATTAAGGGCATTGGGAAACACAAAAACGCCAATGAAATTTGTTTTGATTTCAGTTCTTATTAATGTGATCCTTGACCCAATACTTATTTTTGGGCTCGGTCCATTTCCAAGAATGGGTGTTTTTGGAGCAGCTTTAGCCACTGTAATCTCAAGGGCAATCATAAGCTTAATCGCGCTTTATCATTTAATCAAAGGAACTTATGGAATAAAATTTGAGCTTGATTTCCTAAAGCCAAAAATAAAGATAATAAAGGATATTCTTAAACTCGGAATCCCAACTACTTTTGAAATGGGGTCAATAGCCATAGGATCCTTTATGATAACTTATATAGTTGGTGTTTTGGGAACTGCAACATTAGCTGCTTTTGGAATTGTCACAAGATTATTCAGTTTTTTCATGATTCCCTCATTAGCAATATCTGTTGCAATATCAACAATAGTTGCCCAGAACTTTGGAGCTGGAAATATAAAAAGGGCATTTAATTCATTGAAAGAGTCTGCGAAATTAGGATTCCAGATAATATTTTTCATGAGTTTTTTTGTATTTATGTTCTCAAGGCAAATAGTAAGTGCTTTTACAGTTGATGCAGATGTTATTTATCTTGGAACCCTGTTTTTAAGGATTATTTCTCCATTTATAATCCTCGGGTTTGGAAGGCATGTTTTCATAGGGTTCTTCAGGGGAATAAAACGCACAGATATTTCAATGGTTGTAAGCATTATAAACCATTTTATATTAAGGATAGGTGGCGCTTATGTGCTTGTTTTTGTATTAAATTTAGGAGCAATAGGTCTGTGGTGGTCTTATCCGTCAATGATGTTTTTAAGCCTTATTATTACATACCTCATTTATTTGAGGGTTAAGAAGAATATCATAAAAAAGAAACTGGATGTTGAAAGCATAATATTGGAGTCTGAAGCAGAATCAGAGATAGTTGAATAATTCTTTAATTAGTTATAATAACTTAAATAAAACAAAAAGATTTTAAATAAAGGATAAAATAAGATTAAATATGGCCAAAAAGCAAACACTCGGACTGAATGTAAAGAAAAGCGATAATTTAAGCGAGTGGTACACGCAAATAGTTCAAAAAGCTGAATTAGCTGATTACAGCTCTGTATCCGGTTGCATGGTTTTAAGGCCTAATTCATATGCTATCTGGGAAAATATACAGAAGATATTTGACAGCATGATAAAAAACACAGGCCACAAAAATGCCTACTTTCCTTTATTTATAC
>CAYWLA010000020.1:10380-13339 GCA_964458955.1 uncultured Methanosarcinales archaeon | reverse complement strand
GAAGCAATTAAAGAGAATATTGCAATTAAAATTACTATCAAAGCAGACCTTTTTAGGTGCAAATAATTTATTTTCCTTTTTTTAATTAAAATAAAAAGCCAAATTAATAAAGCAATAAAAACAAACTCTTCAAATATAATCAATCTTTTAACATCAGCCATGTGTGATTTTTCATTCTCATCAAAATTAACATTTAATTCTGAACTAAAACCAGTTATATATTTTGTTACGTTCCTATCAATTTCTAGATGATTAGGATTATCTGAATATCTTTTTATAATCGAGCTATGAAAAGAAGCCGAATAAAGATAATAGTTAAAAGAGCCAAGAATAATTATAAAAGCTATTAATAATGTAATTAAAAAATCTTTTTTTATTTTTCTATGCATATAACCCATGTCCTCCCAAAGAAACAAGATAAACAGTATTATTCAGATATTCCTGATTTTCAATTATGTGTTTTGGCGGCCACTCCCATTTTAATGTGATTCCCAAATTCTTCATCAGATCAGTTACATTAATACCATGCGCTTCTGGTGATGAAACAATTTTTGTTAAGTTATTTTTTTCAATTGCCTTAGCTTGCTCATCACGGTGTAATTTTCTTGCCTTTGGCTGCCAAAGTCTTGGATTATACCACTGTCTTGGGTGTTCTGACCATTCAGGATGCTTTAGTCTCATCCTTTCTGCAAATTCACCTACTATAAATTCTGTACAAATAATATATATCTCTTTTTCAAAATCAAGAATCTTATTAATCAAGGGCTGGTTTGGTGGACATCCTTTTTTGCCAAGATTTGGACAGCCATTAGGGTGTTTATAATAATTCTGCCCACAAAGCTTATTTATCTCAGGAATATAAGAAATTTGTTTTGGTTCTATTTTTTCAATCATTTTAATAACTTAATCTTTATAATCTGCCTTATCAATCTTTGGATAAGTTCCAGGCAGCATGAAAACCTTTTCTGTTTTTACTGCTAGGCCCCTCTCACCAAGCATTTCCTCTGAATCAAGCTTTGCTATCCCATAGCATATAAGCTCTTCTTTTAATGACATTACAGCAACAATATCCTCATTAGTTATGCCTGAATCAAGCTTTGAGATTCCAGGCACATTAAGATTGGCGCCATGGCACAAGCTGTCAACAGCACTGTCTAATACATAAATCTTCGGAAGATGCATGACAGCATTTTCAATTGGCTGGATGCAATAACGCAGGTATTTTTCATTTCCCTGCTCATAATAATAAAAAGCGTCTGTTAAATCCTGTAAAGTAACTAATGTACTCTCATCAAAAGGCCCTGCTTTTGTCCTTCTTAGCTCAGCCATATGGGCTCCACAGCCAAGCTTTTTGCCAAGGTCATGTATAAGCTTTCTTATGTATGTCCCTGCTTCACAGCCAACCTTAAATAAGACATCCTGGCCATCAATCTCAATTACCTCAAAATAATAGATTTGCCTTTCCCTTAACATTCTTTTAACAGCGCTTTTTATTGGCGGCATCTGCATTATCTTGCCCACAAAGTCATTGCATACAGTATAAATCTCATGCTCTGGAACCTCTTTGTGTATATGCATCAATCCAACATATTCTTTGCCTGCCTTAAGCAATGTCTGCACTACTCTTGTTGCCCTGTCCGCAGCTATTGGCAAAACACCTGTAACACCCGGATCAAGAGTGCCAGAATGGCCTGCCTTGCTTATATTAAGAATTTTCTGCAAATAAGCGCTTACCTGGTGTGATGTAGGTCCAGGAGGCTTATCAATGTTTATAACACCATAATTAATCAGTTCTTTTACAGTCCTTTTATTAGGATCACAGCCAAATTTAGAGGAGGTTACAGATTTCTTTCTAATCAAAATTTTTCTTTTAATTTTTTCAAAAGGCAGTAAATCTTTTTGCATGCCTGAAAAGAGTTCTTTGCTATTTAATAAGTTTTTGCTTATTCAGAATTAGTTTTTTCTTCTTTAACTGATTTTTTGCTTTCTGCTGGCTTCTTTTCCTCAGTCTTTGTTGCTTTGGACTCCTCTTTTTTTTCAGGCTGTTTTTCTTCTTTACTATCTTCAGTTTTTTCTGTCTTCTTTGGCTTCTTTTCTTTTGGCTTTTCAACAGGTGCTCCTACAAGCTCTGCTTTAACAAGGCCATCATCAAACTTCTCAACCTTTACTTTAACCTTGTGTGGTGGATTTTTTATTCCATGCTCCCATACTTTTAAGTTAAGATATTTGCCGATTTTGATGTTATCTGATTTCATATGCTTTGCTAAGAATTCTTTTAAGGCTTTAATAGTTTTTTTTGCCCTTTTATATTTTGGAGCTTTCTGAAACTCTTTTCTTAGAGGGATTATATACTCTCTTTCTAATACAACCTTTGATTTTTCCTCTTTCTTTGCCATTTTTATGCCTTTGTCTTGGTTCTTCTCCAGGATCTCTTTATCTCAGTATGCCTGCCAGGATGAACTTTTCTTCCTTTTCCATAAATCTTCATAACTGTCCAGAAAGGGGCCCATCTAGTCTGCGAATGCAGTTTTGCTAATCTTAATTTTCTGCTTAAATGTTTGTATCTTGCCATTTTATTTCCTTATCATCTTGAACTTGTGTTTTTTTGGCTGTAATCTCATTAAAAGGTTTTTTAATGCATCATCATCAATTGTTTTTATATGATTAGTTTGGATTGCCTGACTTAATAATATAAGCAACTGAACAGCTAATTCAGGATGTGCTGTTTTTAGGTTGCCGTATCTTTCCAATGCTTTTTTTGTTAATACTCCTTTAACCAAAATCTCGAGTTGAGCTATCTGTTGTTGTATCTCTGCTTCTTCTGAATCAAATGGCTGTTGTCCTTGAAATTCCTCAAGTTTTTTCCTTTTAAGCTCCTCAAGATCAGTCATTTTTTTGCTGGCTCATCAGCAGTTGGTACATCTTCTTTTGGTTGTTCTTGTTTAAGCTCTTTCTTAGG
>CAYWLA010000020.1:0-10280 GCA_964458955.1 uncultured Methanosarcinales archaeon | reverse complement strand
CTTCTTTCTTAACAGGCTCTTTTTTTATTTCAACTGGTTTCTCTGCTTTTGCTTCTGGTTTTTTTCCTGAAATCTGTGCAGCAACATTATCAAGAATAGACGCTCCTTTTGGAGCAATTATCCTTCCCTTGTGAATTCCTTTTTCTGCTTTCTTCACAAGTTCTGCTTCTTCAAGCTGCTGCAATACTAATCTTATTATTTTTCCAGAGCCTTTATAAAATTTTTCTGGCTTAACACCCCTGTTTTTTTTGCCACCATATTTTGTTCTTAGCTTTGAGACACCAACTGGTCCGAGTTTAGATACTGTCCTTAGGATAGCTGCTGCTCTTACATGCCACCAGTCTTCTCTTGCAGGTGCTCTCTCTTTATGAGCGCCTGTTTTAACAAACTCTGACCATGCAGGGGCCTTGATAGAGGGTATTTTTTTCAGTTCTAAGGCTGTTTTTTCTATTAATTCGTTCTGAGGAACGTTATAAATGCTTTTCATTAAAATCACTCCGTTATTTAACCTATGTATTTAAAAATAATGGCTTAAAAGTTCTTAATTAACTTTTTAAACAAATTAGTTTAAAATAGAACCCTTAATCCCATTAAATAAACTTTATTTAATATTGTGCTCTAGCAAACCAGAAAACTAGGATTATTTAAAAAGCTTGTGTTTGTTAATTAAATAAAAACAGTAAAAGAAGAACATGAAGGAATGAAAAACAAAAAGTTTATAAGAAAAGAGTTTATAAAGTAATAAAAAGAGGTTTATTATGTCAAAAAAAAGAGCTGAGATAAGCACTTTCGAGCTGATGGTGCTGATAGTTGGATGTGCAGCAGTTATTCTTGGATTTAACCTTATCAACAGAGTTTACATAACAGAGCATACAATGGGCTGGCCAATGGTTATCTCAATATTCACATGGCTTATACTTCTTATTTTGTTTATTCTCCTAAGCATAAATGTTGATTCCACCAAGCAAACCTTAAAAGAGATAATAGAAATCAAGAATATAATTAAGAAACTGACAAAAAAGAAATAGTAAATTTAGGATTTAATTAAATATCCTCTAAATTGATTATTGATTTTGTGAGTTTTATAGAATCATCCAATGCTATTCTTGGGCAGGCTGTATTGACAAAGCATTCAATAAATGGAAAGTTCTCAAGCTGGTTAAAGTCTATTGTGTTAAATATTAAGAAATAAAAGTTCTTGTCCTTAAATCTGTTTTTAAGATCAAAGGCCTTTTTTAACTGCTCCTGGCCTGGCTTTGTTGTTACAATAACTCCTATTTCTTTTGAGCTGAGAAATTTAATTAATGCCCCTTTTTTTCTTTTGTTTATTCTTTCTACATCTTTTCCATCAATTTTATTAAATTTGTTAGTTAATGGGTTAAATGTGAAAACATCTTTTTTTGTTTTTAATGAAATTGCAGTTGGATGAAACATTCCAGAGCCAATGTAAAGAAAGGCATCAACTTTTTTTTCAATAGAAACAGCAGAATCAACATCGCATCCAAGAACCTGGGCTTGATAAGCTGCATATTTTCCTTTGCCAAAAAATACTTTTTTGCCCTCTTTTTCTAATTGCAACTTAACTTCCTTAACCTGTCCAATGAACTGAACTGTTGTAACTAATCCTATTTTTTCAGGCAGTTTCAAAACATGTTTTCCAATAAAAACAGGCTTCTTGCATCTTGCTTCAACAAACATTAGTTTCATATTTTAAAGAAAAAAGTTTTTGTTTTTAAATATTATCCTATTTTAGTATGTCATAAAAGGCATCAAATATTGGCTTGTCTGTTGTTACAATGTGAAAATCAAGTCCAAGCTCATCGCATATCTTTGCTATACTTGATATATGGTTTTCAAGCCTTTCCTTATACCCAGCCCTAAGCCTTGGATTTATATAAGTCCTTAGCATATTTTTTGTTTCAGAGTCCTTAAGCCTGAAATCCCCCTGAAATGCAAGCTCCCTTTCAACATGGTCCAAAACCTGTATTATTTTCATATCCTGGTTTCCAAGCATGATAAGCCCTTGTTCTATATCTTCAATATCAAACAAGAAATCAGATATAATAACCACAAGGGCTCTTGAGCCTATCATCTTTTTGTATCTGCTCATTGCATCCTTAAACTTTGAAACGCCAGTCAGCTTTATGCTATTTAAGTGGTCAACCATGCTTGCAAGGTGGCCCATACCCCTTTTTGGCTTAAATGTCTCAAGGCCTTCTGAAAAGGTTGAGAACTGGAATTTTTCATTCTCTTTCATTGCCAAATATGCACTTCCAACACCAAGCATAGCAGCATAGTCAAACTTTGTAATGCCCTTGCCAAAGTTCATGCTTGCACTGTGGTCAACTATTATATGGGTTGTAAGGCTTTTGTCCTCTTCATACCTCTTGATGTAAAGGTCGTCTGTCCTTGCAAATATCCTCCAGTCTATTGCTCTGAAATCATCTCCAGGAGCATAAATCCTATGGTCTTTTATTGTTATGCCCCTACCATGCATAACAGAGCGCCTTTCTCCTGTATAGCTTGATGTAACCCTTTTCTTTATAACAAGGTTAAACCTGTCAAGCTGAGACAAAAATTCTGTTGTTATCATTTTACCTTGCTTATTATTTCTTTGATAGCATCGTCTGTTGACATTCCTTTTCTTTCAGCCTCAAAGTTTAATATTATCCTGTGCCTTAATATTGGGTAAGCCATTGTGTCAATATCCTCTTTGCTTACATAGTTCCTTCCCTTTAGAAGTGCTCTTGCTTTTGATGCAAGGACTAAACCAATAGATGCCCTTGGTGATGCTCCGTATTCTATTAAATTTGGGTGTTTCCTTGTCTCAGTAACTATATTCACAATTCTGTGCTTAAGGTCATTTGCTATTGGAATCTGCCTCACTAACTCATGCATCTGGATAAGATGTGCCTTATCAAGCAATACATTTAATTTAGGGTCCTTGAGTTCAAATGCATATTTATTTACTATTTCAATTTCTTCATCATATGTTGGATACCCTATCTTAATTTTTAGCAGAAACCTGTCTGCCTGGGCTTCTGGCAAAGGGTATGTTCCTTCCTGCTCAATAGGATTCTGTGTTGCCAAAACGAAAAACGGCCTGTCAAGCTTGAATGTTGTATTCCCAACAGTAACCTGCTTTTCCTGCATTGCCTCAAGCAGGGCAGATTGTGTTTTTGGCGTTGCCCTGTTGATTTCATCTGCAAGCACAATATTTGCAAACACTGGCCCTGGCTGGAACTTGAAGTTTCTCTTGCCAGATACCTCCTCAATGATATATGTTCCTGTTATGTCAGATGGCATTAAATCAGGGGTATTTTGTATTCTGCTGAATTTAAGGTCCATCATTTGGGCCATTGTTTTGATGGCAAGGGTTTTTGCCAGGCCTGGATAGCCTTCAATAAGGGCGTTTGCATCGCATAAGATTGTAATCATAATCTGCTCAACAACATCTTTTTGCCCAACAACTATTTTTCCTATCTCTTTGTATAAACTATCAAAAGTTTCCTTATACATTTTCATTTTAACACCTCTTTAATCTTTTGCAATTTTTAAAAAATATGCTTTTACAAGCTCCTGATGATCTTCCTTGATTTTTTCCTCATAAACATCAGCTGTTGCTGCAAATACTTCATCTGGAAAAAGCTCTTCAAACTCTCTTCTTTCTGGTTCTTGGACATTATCAAGATTTATCTCATACCCTGCTGGCTTAATCACCATATCCAGCATTTCTTCGCCCATTTGAGCGATTTGTGCGTCACCAAATACGCTTTCGCTTATTCCGGAACTGGCTATTCTCTCAAGGCCCTGATTTCCATCACCACTGTTATTGCCGCCAATGCCATATATAAAATCAACAGCAGTATTTGCTGCATCTTTGAAATCAAAGGATAAGTCAAACTGTGCTGAAAGTATCATTAAAAAACATAGGATAATGCTAAGCAGGATTTTATAAGACACCTTTTTTTGATTAAAAAAAGATGTTACTTCAACCTTTTTCATATCCATCATAATATCGGATTTCAGCTCATCAACAACCGGATTTTCCATTTTTATGTTATCTGCTGCTGTTCTCAGCCTTTCATTGAGAAGAGAGTATTTTTTTTCAACATCTCTTAAATGTTTTTTTCTAATCCCTTTGTATGAGAAGATTATAAAATATAATATTGCTGGGACTAATGCATATGTTTGATAAAAATTAAATAAAGACAAGGAAATATAAATAACTAAAAATATTAGAAATGCATTCAGAAAACTATTAAATAGTATGATGTTGTTGAATGTAAAATTTATTTCCTTTAAAACTTTATTGAAATTTTTCATTTTTTATGGGCATGTACATGCAGCAAGCTGAGCATTCAGGCTGACTATATTCTCCTCTAAATTATTTATATTAGTTCTAAGCCCTGATATTGTTGTCATAGCAGCAGCAAGGTCTGTCTTTGATATGCTGAGCTCTGCTTTTGCAGTGGTTAACTCTGCGCTTTTTTGAACTAATTCAGTTTTTTTTGCTGCAAGTTGTTTTTGCAGGCTTGCCTTTTCATCCTCTAATTTTTCCTTTTCAGTTCTTAGTCCTGTGTACTGCGTGCTTAGTTCTTTTTCTCTTTCTTCCTTAATAATAAGTTCCTGGCTTGTCTGCTCAAGCTTTGTCCTTTCAGTGCCTAGGGTTGATGAAATGTTTTGTAAATCATCTATCCTCCCTTTGTAATCAACATACAAATCCTTAAATGTTGTCTGGTAGTAAACACTTAAGCCAGCAAGAGAGATAAGAGTCGCAACTAATAAAATAAAAAAACCAAAATTCACATTTTTTTTCATATATGCCATGCTATCACCTAATCATTAATTCTCATTTATATAGGTTTCCTATTTTCCATAATTCTTCTTATACAGGCCTCTATTAAAAATATAGATAATGCTGTTAAGATAAAAATCCAGCTATAGCTTATTTTATCTATTTTTTTCCGTCTTGAGTTTTCTTTAATAAATTCTACTATTTCAGTTGTGTTATCTTTGCTAAATATTCTTCCATTGGTTATGCCCACAATGTCTATAAGCTCTGGGTTTATTCCCAAATGCTCATATTCTTCTTTATAATTAACAGCCATAACCGCACCAAAAAAATCATGAAATCCTGTTGTCTTCGGAACAAAGCCTGCCTTATAAACATTTTTATCTATCTTTGAAAAGGATAATCCTTCAAGCACAGGGTTTGTTTCTGAAATAACAATTATTTCTGCATTATCTCCAAGTCTTGAATCCTTAAGTTTGACGTCAAACTCATTGTTCCTGCTTGGGTCACCAATTGCCCAGTTGACTGTCCTTGTAATAATTTTTGAGTTTTCTTTGTTTAAGAGTTGGCCTGCCCATACTTCCAGATCTGTTGTTAATGCAGCAACCCTTCCAAGCCCAAACCTCCATATTGTAACTATTGGATTTGTGTTATGGGTTGCTATAAGCATTCTTGCAGAGCTTTTTGGAACAACCTGGTTAAAGCCAGTCACTTTTGCACTTAAACCAAGGTTTTGTGTTATAAAATGATTTGAGTCAAGAATTAAAAGCCCCATCATATCAGCTTTATCTTCCTCGGGCTCCCTGCTGAAAATAATATTTAATCTTTGTGCCTCTGTTGGCTCAAAATAAATACCCTGACCAGCTAATGCCAAATCCTGCATAAACTGACTGTTGGTGTCAAAACCAACCCCTACAGCATATGTTTTTATTCCCAGAGAAGTCATTGATTTTGCCCTTGCAATAGCATTCTGCGGATATTGTGTTATTCCATCAGATACAAGGACAATATTCTTGCTTCCTTTTTCAGACCTTAGCATCTGCTCTGCCCTTATCAATCCAGCAGATACAAGTGTTCCTGCATTATAACCCCCGCAGTTAATTGTTGATATTGTATAATTTAAGTCAGGTTTTTCATCTATTACTGAGAGGGGCGATATTAAATGAGAATTAAAATCAAAGGTTATAACACCAATTTTGTCTCCTGATCTTAAGCCTCCAACAATCTGAGTTGCAACTGCTTTTTCAACATCTATCTTTGTATTTGTGCTTCCAGCGCCAAAAGCTGAGCATGTTGTTCCTGAAACATCTATTACGACTATTATATTCATTCCGCTTTCCTCATCCCTTCCAGCAAGCCCAACCTTAACAGGAAGGATAGTCTCAAACATTGAATTTTCATAGTTGCCGTAATCAAATGAATCCTGCCCGCCAATGACCACAAGTCCGTTGCCATCTGCTGCATAATTGCTCAAAATTTCTGTATTTGCTTTAAGCAAGCCTTCATTTATGTTATACAAAACAACAGCAGAATATGACTCTAATTCTTTTGGCATATAACTCTTTTTGGAAACATCATAAACCGCATCCAGGATGCTTGTTATCTTTGCATCCTTTTGTGAAACAAAGAGTATCTTTGGCTTTGGAAGAATATGGAGTGTTTTATAGTAAACATTGTTCTGCTTGAAGTAATCATCTGCAGTTATTGATGCAGTTATTTTATGGTAGCCTGTATCCAGCATCTGATTAATCTCAAATGTTTTTGTGCCAGCTGCTTTTTCATTTATTACAATATCATCATCAATCATTACTTTAATATCATAATCCTGTGAAATAGGGCCTGTCTGTTTTACGTCTACATACAGCAGGGCTTCTGTTCCGAATATCAGTTCAGATGGGCCATCAATTGTCAAAGCAAGGTCTGTTTTTATTGGGTTAATGTTTAATGAGCTGATTGTTGTGTTTAATGATGAGGCAAGCATCATCACATCACCCAAATCAGTTCCTTTGTTATTGTTTCCATCACTAATCAATAATAAGTTGTCATTTCCTTTCATATTATTAAGCAGGCTGTCTCCTATTGGCGATTCTTCTCCGCGTGCAATATATCTTATTGTTGTTGGAATCTCTTTTTCAAGACTAACTTTTAAGTCAGAGGCAATACCCTGCTCAAAAAGCTCAAATGATGTTGAGTTATCTGTAAGTATTGTTAATGAGGGACTGCCCTGAACAGTTTTTTCCTCAAGGCTGAATGGTGATGCTATTGCTATTATCAGGAGCGAGAAAACAACAGACCTTGATATTGCAATTAATACTCTTGAAAGCTTTTTGCTTTTTTCATACTCTTTTTTTTCTTTTTCTGTTGCAAATTTAACAAAAGTTTTTCTAATAATAACAATGAGCATAATAATTACAGGAATAAAAAGCAGTAATGCCTGCGGATTCTTTAAATAGATGATTATAAATCACCCCTCATCTTTATATAAAAAATCTCAAAAAGCATAATAATAATTGCAAAAATAATTAAGTAAATATCGAGGTTTAAAACAACCTTTTCCTCAGAGATGCCTGAAACAAAATCCTCATTATCAAAAGATATTGTTTCCCTGGATACATCTGATTCATCCTCATCAAAAAGATTTATTGCAATCTTGTTTCCATTTTCATATATGCCTGCTTTGTCTATTGATGGCTTTTCATCTATCCTGAAGTTATAATCATTTATATCTCCTGCCTCAGCAAGAAAGCTTAACAGCTCATTCCAGAATATTGGATAAGATGTTTGTGTTTTAAAGTCAGCCTGCCCGTCAATAATTCCATAATAAACCAAATTTCCCTTTCCACTTTTGCCTAAAGCAACAAGGGGGCTTGAATCATCAGCTTCTATAATTGATATTGTATTCTCTTTTGGAATTGCCTTGAAATATGTTTTAACTGTTGCAAAGCATTTATTATTCTCAAACTGCTTTGTAAATTCATTTATCACCTTAGCGCATGCCTTTGTATTATTGGCTTTTTCATTTAATTCAACAGGCAAAATCCATGATATTCCTATCTGGTTTATGTCATCTTGTGCAGTGATTATGAGGCTTTTGCCGTTTTCCACCTCTCTTGATATTTCTTCAAGTGTTCCAGGAAGAATAAGATTTCCATCTATGCTGTTTATTATTATAATCTCATTGGACTCAATGCCCTGAATTATCGGGGGCTCTGTAATCTTAAGATTAATGTCCTTTGATGACTGCAATGCCTTCATAAGATAGCTTGTTTTTGCATTTGTTATGAGAAGAACATCTGTCTGTTTTTTTAATGGAGCGCTTATATAAGCAGTGTTATCAAGCTTAAAGTTATCATTTGAGTTTATTACAATTTTGCTGATTCCTGCTGGCGTCTCAAAATCAAATATTTCTGTTGAATGTGCAGTTATTATTTTTGATTTGGTTTCCAAGGTACTCTCTTCTTTGATTATTGCTGCTGTTATTTCTGCATCATTATCATTAAAATTCTTTACATATGCTGCCATATTTTGCTTATCAATATCAAATCCAATAATGCCTATATTTTCTGCTTTGTTCCATGTGCTTATAAACTCAACATTAATGCCTTTTGAAGATAATATCCTCTTTGCTTTTATTAATTCATTTATATCATCCACTATAAAATCACTTATAACAATAATTCTTCCATTCCTGTCTGCAAGTATTGATTCTGCTTCATACAGGGCGCTTTCAATATTTGTTTTTGTGTCTTTTGGCTCTAAAGTTTGAAGCAGTGATAATGCCTGATTTTTTGACCCATCCTCTAAAATTGTTTCGGGGCTGCTTGAAGCAATTATTATGTTTATCTTGCCTTGCAGATAGTCTTTTGCTATGTCTAGCGAACTTTCAAATCTTGTCCTGCCATTATTGATTGCTTGTGAGCTTGCACTTGCATCAATAACAATAATAGTGTTTTGTGATGCGACAGCCTCGCTGGTTGTTATATAGGGGGAAGCAATTGAAAAAGCCATTATAGATAAAGCTAATAACTGCAATAAGAACACCATGTTTCTCAGCAATTTCTGGAAAAAAGAATTCTTTATCGCATTTTTCTGGTTTTTTATTAAGAACATAAGAGAAGGAACAATCTTTTCAACTGGTTTTGGTTTTATCAGATAGAGGATAATGAGAGGGATTAAGCTTAGAAAAGCATAAAGTCCCAAAGTATTAGCTAGCTGCATTATACACCTCTTTTTATGTTAAGATTTTTAAAACATAATCTATATTTAAATATTCACTTTTTTAGAAGAATTTTCTATAGTGGATTTAAAGTATATTTTAAAACCATTAGGGAGGGATTTAATTTTTTAAAATAAGAGAATTTTTCAAAATCATCGGGATTAACATTTTCAGGGATAAAATAGTCTCCTAAAACTAGCCCTTTCATCTGCGCAAACCTGAATTTGTCCATGATCTCATCAACCTTATGGTTGTCTAAGATAGGGGAGTCATAGTATCTTGCTTCTTTTTGGGGTGTATTAAATCCTACAGACACTTGTGAGAATATATTCTTTTCATTGTTAATCTTATAATTATTGTAATCAAACCTAAAACTTGAATTTAATTGTTGGTATATTATGTTCTGAATCAATGATATATAATCTTTTTCCCATCTTCTGATAGTCTTTTTATTATTAACTTCAGATACTTCTTCTAAATCTTTTTTTTCTTTATGAACTATTTCATCTTTGTTCTGCTGTTTTTTTATCTGTTCAATTATTTCAACAAGGTTTTTAGTTTTTTTATCTTCTTTTATGCTTATTAATTTGCGATTTTCATTGATATTGCCAGTTTTTTTCCCTTTTGAGCTGATTGCTTTGTTATTTTCTTTAATCTTGTTGGATATCATATCCAACAGAAAATTATAAATAGTATATAAGGTTTTTGTTTCTTATGGTAGGCAATATACCAGGCTATGTAAAAACAGATATTATAAGGGCATTTTTGCTAATAAAAGAGAATATTAGCAGGAATGAGCTTGTCAGTAAGCTTGCTTTGGGTGAGGGAACTGTAAGAACAATCTTAGATATTTTGAAGGATAAAGATTTAATTTGTTCCACAAAGCAAGGGCATTCATTAACTGAAAAAGGCAATTTGTTTCTTAAAAAAACAGAAAAGAGCATAGCAATTAAAAAATTAATTTTAGAGGATTTTTACCCTGGGCTTGAAAAAGCAATCGTCTTATCAAATAAAACAGATAAAAACATAAAAATAAGTTTTGAGCAAAGAGATATTGCTGTTAAGCAGGGAGCAGATGGTGCTGTTATCCTAAAATTTGACAAAGAGCTTTATATCCCCAATGCAGATATTAATTTTAAAGAATCTTACAAAAAAGCATATGATGAAATCCTTAAATGCTTTGATTTCAAAAAAGGAAACATATTGATTATATGCTTTGCAAACACATCAAGAAATGCAGAGAACGGTGCTCTGGAAATTGCTTTAAGC
>CAYWLA010000019.1:0-15603 GCA_964458955.1 uncultured Methanosarcinales archaeon | reverse complement strand
TCCTCTCCAGTCCTGTTCCTTGGGCAGAGCTTTATGCACAAGTTCTGGCACTTTAAAGGGTTGCAGTGCTCTTTCCTTACAATAGCTATTCTTGTCATGATATGGATAAGGTAGGCCATTACTTATTAAATTTTTGGGTTTTAACTAAATCAAACCAAATATATTTATAATAAGTATTATTTAACCTTGTTATGAAGCAGACCATAATAGACAACATTGGAATCTTTTTGCTGAGAAAGGGATTTACAATAAAGAGCATGACTCATACATGCTTTGACATTATTGCCAGAAGCAGCTCTATAGTTCTGCTGATAAAGGTTCTGGAAGATGCAAACTCAATAAAAAAGGAATTTACAGATGAGATGGAGCACATAAGCTCTTACATAAACGCCTCGCCTTTGATTATAGCAGAAAAAGCAGGATCTAACCTGGAAAATAATGTTGTTTACTCAAGATTCGGAATCTATACATTAAATCTTGCAACCTTCAGAAACTGCATAAACAACAATTTTCCTTTTGTAAAAAGAACGCAAGCCGGGCTTACTGCATGCATCCTCGGAAAGAAATTAAAGCAGAAAAGAGAGCAGGAGGGCTATTCTATAAATGAGCTTTCAAAAAAGCTTGGAGTGAGCAGCAGAATGGTGGTTAAATATGAAAACAATGACTCAGAAATAAGGATTGAAAAAGCAATAAGGCTTTACAACCTGCTGGGTGATGAGGTTTTTGACAAGATAAATGTTTTGGGCTCTGAAAAAAGATTGTTTGAGGAAGGCAAGTCAGACATATCAAAAAAATACTCTAACCTTGGCTTTAAATCACTTGAGACAAAAAAAGTGCCTTTTGACATAATTTCAAAAAAAGACAATGATATAATCCTTACAGGCATAGGAGACAAGACAAATCCAAAATTCAGCTCATTATCAAGGCTTTTAGACGTTGACAACCTTATCATTTTCAAAAAGAAAAAGCCAAAAAACATCCCCTCATTGACAAAAGAGGAATTCCTGGATTTTGAAAAATCCAATGAATTGATAAAGTTTTTAAAGGAGTTTGAATAACTATATAATATGGCTCAGACAACTCAATGCGAGCTGTGTAATGGGAACATGATTAAAACATCTTCTGTTCTGATTAGTGATACAGAGTATGCTATATGGAAATGCCAGAAATGCCGTCATGAGATTGCTAAGACCGAAGATTAATTTTATATTCTGCTAAACTTTTTGCAAAGGTTTTTTATACTAGTTTTAGAAATCTTTTCTAGATGAAAGCAATAATTGTTTCAAAGAAAGATATTGCAGGAATGAATATAAAAGAATGCCTTTTAAGATTATCTGACTTCAAGGAAATCAATGAAGAGTTTGAGGGAGAAAAAGTTTATGGAATTAATATTGAAGGAGAAAATATAAAACTTTACACAAGCAAGAAAGAATCAATACACTGCGAAAACATTGATGAAAAAATAAATGCTGACTTCATTGTTTTTGCAACAAAGCACCAGAGCAAGTCTGGAATTGCATCTCTTTCTGTTCACATACAGGGAAACTGGGCAAAGGCTGAGTTTGGCGGCTCTGACAGAAAGCTCTGCATCGCAAATGCTGACTATCTGAGAGAATGCCTGTTTAAACTAGGGGAGCTTGCAAGTAATAACAACTATGAAATAATACAGGAGTGCACTCACCACGGCCCATATTTAGCAAAAACACCCTGCATGTTCATTGAAATAGGCTCCTCTGAAAAGCAGTGGCCTGACAAACAAGCAGGAGAGATAATTGCAAAAACAATAATGAGCACAATTCCAAAAACACCAAAGCACTATAAAACAGCATTTGGCATAGGCGGCCTGCATCACTGCCCAAACTTCACAAAACTAATGGAAAAATCTGGCTTGGCTTTTGGCCACATCTGCCCAAAATACATGCTTGAATATTTAGACAAAGATATGATAATACAGGCAATTGAAAGAAACACTCACCAATGCGAGGAAGTTATTCTTGACTGGAAAGGCCTTAGCCAATACAAGCAAAAAATCACAAAAATACTTGATGAACTAAAAATAAAATACAAAAAAACAAAAGAATTCAATTGATTACTTTGCTTTTCCTGCAACCTTTGCTATCCATAGTGTAGCAAGAACTGCGATTAATGTCACAATGATTGCATAGACCCAAGGCCCGCCAGCAGACAAAGCACAAAGAGCACCTGCTCCTTCTGTTCCACATGGTCCTACAAACAAAGCTTTGATTGCATCATTCCAAGCTAAAGCTGCAATCAGACCAAAAGCTGCAGTTATTAATGCTGCTATCTTTTCAATAATTTCTTTTTTCATAAAATCACCCCTTATAGATGCTTTCTAATATAAATATAATTAATATTTATAAAGATTTCTAAGATTATTCTATTTTCAGCGCCCCTTTTATTATCTTATAAACTTCTGGATAAAGCTGTGGGTCAAGCATCTCTGAGTGGAGCTTTTCAAGGCCATTGCATGTGCCGTTTATTATGAAATTTTCCACCATCTCACCTTCAAGCCTTGCATTTTTTACAAGCACTGTCCCATCTCCTGGCTGGCCATTCATCTGGCATCCATCACCAATTATCATGTAAATCTCAATATTTGGAAGCTCGCCCCGGTTAAGCTTGTTCATGAAAAGGCTGTTCACAGCCATATCACGGCATGCGTACTTGTCGCCAATGATCGGACACATGTGTGCAATATCCCCCTCAATGCCCTGATTTGGCGTGCCTATCATTATAAGCTTTTCAACATCCTCTTCTCCGAATATCTGCAAATATCTTCTTGATACAAGGCCACCCATGCTATGGGCCATTAGTATTACTTTTGGCTTTCCTGTCTTGTGCTTTATAGTCTGTATTATCTCTCTCAACCTGAGTGCATAGGTATCAATATTCTCGCTTTTTATCTGGACAACAACATAGTTTTCAGGCTCTTTAAAAACATCAAAATAATAGCTTGCCTTTATGCTTACTGGTGCCTGCGAAAGGCCCCACACACCTGGGCTTGTGTCAACAGGAGTATAAAGTGAGATTGAGCCTGCATTAAGGTAGCCATCTTTTTCAAGCTCTTTTTGCAGCTTATTGAACACATCAAGACTGTAATCTGCCGAAGTCTTTTTGTTAACGCTGTGGCCATGAACAAATACAACAGGAAATTTTGATGGGTCATTAACACATTCTTCACTTAAGCAGCATGTGGAACATTTCCCAAAAACACAGCATTTTGGCAAGGGATCATCAAACTCAATGCCAATCTTTACAGGCATTGTTTCTTCTTCTTTAATTAATTCAATGCTTTCATTGTTCAAATCATAATAAGTTATGTTAATTTTTTGGCAGCTCTCAGGCTGGTCTTTTATAAGCTGTTTAAGTATTTCAGTTGAGTTAATGTCATAACTATCTGCTGTTAAATTTTGAATATAGTTTAAAAGAATTTCTTTGATTATATCATTATCATATCTTTCTTCAGGCAGTTCATTAAGATACTCCATTGCTATGCCTTTTTTAATTGCATCAACAGCATCTGTACTTTCATTTGCATAGCTATTGTTATTATCATTGCTTATATTAGTATAAAGTACTTTCAGTTCATCTATATTATCACACGCATTTTCAAGTTCAAATTCTGTCTGATTTGCCCTCTCGCTTATTGAAGGCCTCTGCACACAAGTTTGGTTTAACATGCACAAAATATTATAGTTTATATCAACCTCTATGCTCCTTTTTAGAGACTCTACTCTTTCATAACTCTTTATGATTTCATGCAGTGTGTAAACAGAATAATTTATTGAATATACTTCAATACCCTTCTTTGAAATCTCATTTCTTAATTTAAATGATGTTATGACAGAATTAAAAACTTTTATGTTATCATTTATTTCAATGGCAAGATATTCATCCAGAACCAAAACTTTTTTTATTTCTTTTAATTTTTCTCTTGTTTCATTAAGTTCATCTGCAAGGCTATTATACAAAAATACTGAATCAGATACATTCCTTTCAATCTTTATAATCAGGTCTGCTGTTTTTATTGATTCTGTGTTCGCATCTTTGAATTTTTTATTTAATTCATAATAATCCTGATTGTCCCATATTTTTTTAAGCACATTTAAATCTTCAATAAGTTTTGAAATCTCTTTTTCTGCATTATCAAATTCCTTTTTTGTTTCATCAATAGAAACATGCTTGTCCAGATCATTAATAACTAAATCAACTTCATTTGCCTTGGTAGCCAAATCAGAAAGCCTTTCTTTTAGATTAATGAGGTTTTGTTTTAAATCATTTTTTAGTATTTTTTCATCTTCTGTCAGGTTATATTCAACAGTAATAAGTATATTTCTTGATGTTGACTCTCCTTTTGTATGGCATAAGAAACTAGCCGAGCCTATGCACTCAAGCCTGAACCTGTAAAGTTTTTGCCCCTCTCCAAAGTCATCCACCATTATTTTGTATTCTTTTGTTATTGGTATTCCGGGAGCAAGTTTAAAGTTATCATAATCAATAGTTTTATTATTGCTTATGTCCTCAAATGATGACTCGCATTCTGCGGTGCAAAAGGGGTTTGTTATTACACCTGCCTTAAAATTAACTGATTCCTCTCCCCCGCGAACAAGATTTAATTCCTCCTTATCTGCATCCAAATGGATAATAATATCATTCCCAAGAATAAAATTAAGGTAAAGGAAAGTCTTTGTACCAGATGCAACAAAAATTATAATCATTATAACAGAAATTATAATCATTGCCCTATGCTCTTTTAGCCAAGTTCTAAAATTCTTTTTTCCTTTTTTTCTATCTGATTTTATGGTTTTTACTTTTTTCTTTGCTGTTTTAGATTTATTCCCTGGCTTTTTCATATTCAAAAATGAATAAAGCAAAAGCATTATTTAAATCCTGCGATAAAAATAACCTGAAAAACAAAAGATTTAAATAGGTAAAAACACATAACACAATCATACATGAACAAAAAAACTTTTTCTTGTAAACAATGTTAAATATATTTAAAAATCTAAAAAGGTGGTGCAATAATGCCTTACAAAAAGATTTGTATGAAATGCGGTACAGAACTGGAAGAAGATGAAAATATATGCCCAAAATGTGGTGCAAAATATCGCGAAGAAGAAGCTTATGGCATCTATTAAAAAATAAAAATTTATTTGGCTTTTTGATTAAGCCATTTAACTCTTTGTGTAATTTTTTTAATAACCTCTTTTTTCTCTTTTGTTTTAGAAATATCTTTTGCAAGCTTTTCGTCTTTTATTATGTCATTAATCCAATTGGCAAAATCATTTTTCTCTTTGTTTACATGTGCCTGAAAAACATTTTTATTCATTTTTTTCAGTACAGAGAGAAGATCATTTATGTTTTTTAAAATATTTCCGTCACAAACCCCAAAATTATGCTTGGGATTAACATCAGACAAGATTTTTAATGCATCTTCTTTTGAATTTACAGCCATCTAAAACCACCCCTTTTAGCATTGTAAGCATAAACTTATATTTAAAGCTATTTATTTTTGAGAATTAACTCTATTTTTTCTCTGGCTTGTCTCCTTTTTCCGGAGCTTTTCCTGCACCCGGCTTTGCTTCTTCTCCTGGCTTTGCTTCAACTGGCAATAGTTCATCTATTATTATGGAAGGTATTCCTGCCTCTACAAGCTTAGTCTTTATTTCTCCTCGTGCTTTGCCTTCCATCTTGGAGATTATTTCCTTTGCCTTAGCAATAAATTCTTCACGTCTTTCTTCCATTTCCTTTGCCAGTTTTTTCTTCTCCTGCTCAAGCTCTTTAAGTTCTTCTGCTGAAATTTCAGTTTTTTCTTCTTTAATCTCTTTGTCAAACTTGCCCTCATTAATCTCTTTTATTGCATCAGCAGAGGGTTTTCCTTCTACAAGAATTCCCATTGAGCGGCATGTTCCAACAATTTCTTTTATTTTCTCCTTTAATGTCTTTCCAAGTAAAGAGTCTTCTTTCATTTTTGCAATCTTAATTATCTGCTCTATTTTTAAATCAGCAACCTTGTCTGTTTTTGGGTTTGAGCTTCCTTTTTCAATTCCAGCTTCCTTTATAATTAGTGATGAGCATGGCGGTGTTCCTATTGATATTTGATATTCTTTTGTATCTTCATCTACTATAATCTTGACAGGAACCTGCATTCCTTTGAAGCCAGCTGTTTTTTTGTTAATATCAGCTATTATCTGGCCTATATTAACACCTAATGGGCCTAAGGCAGGTCCTAATGGCGGAGCAGCTGTTGCTTTTCCGCCTTCAATCAATGCTTCTACTGTTTTTTTCCCCATTTTAAGAATTGGAACTTATTGATTATATATAAATCTTATGATAAAGAAATCAAATTTCCTGATTTTCCTCTTCCCCCTCACGCCTTATTACTTTGACTGTATCCATTTTTACAGTTATTGGGATTGGAACTGCTGCTTCCAAGAGCTCGATGACAATATCTTCCTTTGCCCTGTCTATCCTTGTAACTTTTGCATTTTCCCTCTTGAAAGGCCCTGATATTACTTCAACAATATCATTCTTCTTTATATTCATCTCAACTTTTTTTGATTCCTCTAGCATATGCTCAATTTCCTTATAATCTACTTTTTTTGGCAGAATTCCCCTGGCATAAGGCACATTAAATGCAGCCTGCTCTGCCTCTGCCCTGCTTTCTGCCTCAACAAATATATAGCCTCTCATTCCATGGGGCTTAATTATAGAATAAACATTCATGCCTTTTTTTGTAGCATTACTTGTAACAAAATCCATTACCTGCTCTTCCCTGTTTGCTGTTGTTCTTAAAATAAATATATTTGATTTTTCTTCCATTTAAAACACCTCAGAAGAATAATTGTTTTATTATGTGTATTATAAATCCAATTAATCCTATAACTATTATGCCCAATCCAGAGGCCTTGACAATTGTCTTGAACTCAAGATTAGACGGCTTTTTTGTTACCCTGAATACTCTTTTGCATTCAATAACAAAACTTTTAAATTTAGATATTAAAGATTTAAAATTCATTTTTAATCCACAAACTCTATTCCTAATTCTGTTTCAATCTCCTGCTTCTTTCTGTCTGAAACTTTTGTTCCAGAGCCAAATATTTGAGAGGATTTAACACCTGTGACTATGATCACGACTCTTATTGTACTTTGTAAGTCCTCTGATATTTGTGCACCCCAGATAAGTTTTGCATCCTCATCCAGTTTTTCAGATATTGCCTCAACAACCTTTCTTGCTTCACCCAGAGTCATGTCAGGACCACCAGAAACATTTACCAGAGCCCCATTAGCTCCGGATATATCCACATCCAATAAGGGGTTTGATATTGCTTTTTCAACTGCCTCAACAGCCCTGTTCTCTGAATCTGACTCGCCGACGCCTATTAAAGCAACTCCTCCGCCAGTCATTACAGCCCGTATGTCTGCAAAATCAAGATTAATAAGCCCTGCTTTTGTAACCATCTCTGCAATTCCCTTTACAGCACTTGTCAGTATTTCATCTGCAACTTTAAATGCAGTTTGCAATGGCAGGTCAGGCGCAAGCTCAAGCAGTTTATCATTAGGTATAACTATCAATGTGTCCACAATATTTTCCATCTTCTCGAGGCCAATTATAGCATTTTCATACCTGCGCTGTCCCTCAACTGAGAATGGGATTGTTACAACTCCAACTGTAAGAGCGCCTGCTTTTTTGGCAACCTCTGCTATTACCGGGGCAGAGCCTGTTCCAGTTCCTCCGCCAAGACCGCATGTTATGAATACCATATCTGCACCCTGTAGTGCATGCTTTATGTCCTGCTCATTTTCCCTGGCAGCCTCTTCGCCAATCTTTGGATTAGAGCCAGCTCCAAGGCCGTGAGTAATATCCTTTCCAATTAGTATTTTTTTATCAGCGGTTGTGTAGAGCAGATCCTGGGCATCTGTATTAACAGCTATTGTTTCAGCGCCAACAACTCCGACCTCGCTTATCCTGTTGATTGTGTTATTTCCTGCACCGCCTGTGCCAATAACTTTTATTGTAGCCCTTTGTTTTGAAAGCATCTCCTCTAATTCAGCGTCAAGTTCAATATTTCTTTTAGTTTGTTCAGACTTTATAATATTTTCATCAGGGTTATTTTTGATAAAATCATTCAATTTCCCCACCTCATATTTCCCATAAGATTATTATTCTATTACTTATATTTAAAGTTGTCGAAAAACTAACTATTGTCTTCTTTTGGTTTTTCTGGCAATTTATTTGCTTTAACCTGTATTGCTTTGAATTCAATATTCTTAATTGAGGGTATGAGCTCCTTGATATGCTCTGTTAATTTTTCTTCAATAGGCTTTGGCAAATTCTGCTTTATGTTTAATCTTACAGATGCATTTCCCTCTTTAATTTCTGCCTTTATGTCCTTTAAATTTAGCTGCAGATTTAACAAGGCGTTTAGTTTTTCCTCATCATCTTCTACTATCTTATTAACCTTAAAATCATAAATCAATTCCTTGCCTGCAAGGGGATGGTTAAAATCAACTAAAGTGCGACCCCCGCTTACTGTTCTTATCATGCCCATCATGCCGTCTATATTTACCTGCAATCCGGGCATTGGGTTAATCTCCTGCTTTATGAACTTGCTTGTAGCTACTAGCTGTATTAGCTTTGCATTCTTTTTTCCAAAACCCTGCTCAGGGCTTAGCTCAATCTTATATTTTCTTCCTAATTCCTTGCCTTCAAGCTGTTCATCTAATCCTTTGATTACATGGTTTTGGCCGATGCAGATTATTACAGGGCCGTAAGATGCCCTTGCATCGTGGATATTATTTTCCTTTGCCTCTTTCTCGCTGGTTGTATCAAAAACAAGATCCATGTCTTTTACTTTTCCAGTATATTCAAGCTCTATAAAATCTCCTTTTTTCATCAATTTAATCCCTCATTAACAGAAGAAACATTCTGAGAGTATTTATTATGTTTATAAATTTATCGAATTTTTTCAATAATTTTGTCAACAACCTCTTTTATTGTAATGTTTGTTGTGTCAATAACATAATCATAGTTTTTTTTGTTAAAAATATCCAGATTATAATATTTTTTGTATCTTAGCTTATCAGACTCAAGCCTCATTCTTATTTTCTCAATTGCCTCATTCAAATCCTTGTATTTCTCGTTATTTCTGCTGTGATTAAGGACCCTCTCAGCCCCAGTTTTTGGCTCAACATCAAGGAAGATTTTTACTGATTTTGGTATGAAATGAAAAGATGTCCTTCCGACCATAACAAAATTATCCTCTGTTCTTCCCTTTTCCTCGGCAAATTTGTCAGGCTCTAAATCTGTGGATGGGTCTTTTTCCCCTAATTTATTTAACTCTGCTAAGCTGATGCCTCTTTTTTTGGCCATATCCCTTCTTACATCACCAATACAGTAATATTTAAACCCAAGTTTTTTTGCAACAAGAATTCCAACACTGCTTTTTCCAGATCCAACTGTGCCAGAGATTGTAATTATCATCTTAAAGCTTGTCTTTTAACAGTATTTCAACAACAGCTGCAAATGCAGGCCTTGTGATAAAGACACCGACTGAAATGCCTATAATAGTTGTTATTGCAAAGCCTTTTAATAAGCCTGCCCCTGCCCTCATTAATGGAAGCATAGCAACAAATGTTGTGAAATAAGCTGCCATTATGATAAAAAATGCATTCCCTATTCTTTGTTTCCAGTTAAAAAATACCTGATGTTCTTTTTTTAATAATTCATCAGATATGACTATCTGGTGATCAACACATGATCCTATAACAATAATTATTCCAGCAATAGCAGCAATATCAATATTCCAGCCAATTAATGCAGCAACACCCAGAATAATTATGACCTCTGCTATAAGGGTTATCATCATTGGCAATGTTATCTCTAATTTTCTGTATCTCAGGAAAACAATTAATGATACACTTAGTATTGCAAGAAATCCAATGAAAAATGCATTTTTAACAAATTCTTCTCCAAGTGAGGGTGAGATAGCATCTGTCTTGACAACATTAAGCTTAACAGGCAAAGAGCCGGTAATAAGTATTGTCTGCAGTTTTTTCATATTCTTTAATGATTCAGATAATGCCTCCTGCTGTGTTGCTCCAGAGCCTGAACCTGATATCTGGATGTCTGTTACAGCACGCCCCTTTAGATCAGAGCCAATATTCAAAGAATCAACATTCTGATTATCTAAGTAAAGATCAAGTGTTTCATTAAGGTAATCATTCTCGCCCTCTGTTATAATATCCAGATTTTCTGTAAGATCTGCCTGTTTTTGAGCTGCCTCTGGACTTAATGAAATAGAGAATCTGAATCTGCAGAACCATTGGCCATTGCTCTGGCCATATGAGTTGGGGTCAATTCCTGAACAGTCAGCACTTCTGCAAATGTAAGTTATATCATTTCCTCCTTTAAAAACAATGTCATTCCCTATTTTTGCCTCAAATTTTCCCTGCTTTGCAACTAATTCTTTAACCTCTTCCTCATTAGCGCCAGCTATCTCAATCAGTATATATTGATTGCCTGAAAGGTCAGAAATTGTTCTTACAACAATGTCACTAAGTCCATAAATATTAAGCCTTTGCTTGATGTTAGAAAGAACTATTTCCATATCATCTGCTGATATTTTTTCCTCTGGCTCAAGAAGAACCCTTGTACCGCCCTGAAGGTCAAGCCCTTTTCTTACATTTGTTGTTGGCGCATTATAAACCCTTATTCCAAGGTCTATTGAATCATTGTAAACATTAGTTATTGTCTTTGGAACAGTTATAATCTCTGTCTTGTTTATTGTTTTGTTAACATTTATTCCATTAATAATTTCTGTTACATCAACCTCTTTGGTAATTGTTTCATTTATTGTTTCATTAAGAACAATTGTTTCTGTTCTATATTTTGTTATTAATCTGTAAGTGCCTTTATTTGTTTTTACACTTACTGTCCTGTTTGGCTTTAACTCTGCTTCAAATGAATAGTAATCATTTAAATTATTAATCGGCTTGTTGTTTATTGATATTATTATTTCCTTACTCATTGGGGTTGCTGTAGGCTTTGGGCTTTCTATTCCAGCCAGGTTTGCAGAGGAATTCATTATAACATTCCTGATAGCAACTCCTTTGTTGAATGGGTGAGGGTTTATTGCTATAACAGCAAGTAGAATGACAGCCAGTAGGATTATTATCCTGAGATTTGTGAATATCTTTTTTAGATTACCCATTTTTAGTTCTCCTTTCCAGGTATAATCTTAATATGCCTGCATTCTGCACCCACGTGTTTAGGACATCCATTAAAAGACCAATTATAAGGATTAACATAATCTGGCTCAGAGCAGCTGACTGTGAGAATACATATGCAACAACTATTGCTGTAACTGTTGTAAGGGTCATTGTAAGCCCTGTTTTCATTCCATTAACTATTCTGTCTATAACCTCTCCGTCCTTTCTCTTTAATACTTTTGTTGATAGCAATATGTTTGTATCAACACTATATCCGATTAGCATTAGAAAAGCAGCAACTCCTGCAGTGGAGAGTTTAACACCCATCAGATTGATAATTGCCAAAGTAACAACCATATTTGAGAATGCAGAAAGAACAATTGCAAGTGATGGTATTGGCTGCCTGAAATAGAAAAAAACAACAATTGCTATAAATAAAAATGCAAAAAGTATTGCAATAAATGTTTCCTTAAAAAAACTTTTTCCAAGGGATGAGCCCATTTCCTCAACATTATAGTCAAGCTCACCATATTTTGTTTTTAGGATGTTTAATAATTCTTTTGAATCTATGTCTGAAGTGCTTATCATAACCCCTGTTTTTTCACCTAATTTTGTTAATGTCCTTACAGAGATATCTGATTCTGGAAATTCAGATAAGAGATATGTTTTTAGGCTGTCAGCGTCAATATCTTTAGAGGGAATTGTTATTGTAATACCTCCTTTTAGGGAGATATCCTTATCTATAAAATCACCTGTTGCTGCATACTTATAGAATATTACTCCAATAGAAAGTATAAGTAGGACAATAGGAATAATCAATAGCTTCTTATAATTCTTGTCATACCATTCCAACAGCTTGGAAATCTGCTTATTTTTAGCAAATCTGCCCCCACTATTATTCTCTTCTGACATAAAAACACAAGAAAAAAGCTTTATTAATAAATGTTTTGGAAAAAGGTAAAATTAAGAGTTGTTTAGAATAAAGTTTGAGTCTGTAGTTACATTCATTCCAAGCCTTATGAGGCCGCCCTCATCGCCTTTCTTTAGGATATGTGTTGTGTGCATCTCACAGCCATTTAACTTTTTAAGCATTTTAACTGCATGAGCTGCCATCGGGTTTGTTGCAGAGCTTATTGCAAGAGCTATCATTGTTTCTTCAACATTAAGGTTTTCTGAAACTCTATTGAGTATATCCTTTTTCAGGAACCTTATATGGTTTATTACCTCTTTTGATAATAAGTCAATATTATCCGGAACATTTGCCAGCTCCTTTATTGCGTTTAATATAGCTGCAGACTCAGCGTGCATTAGGGGAGAGTTTTTTCCAGTAATAATCCTTTTGTCATCAAGCTGTATTGCAGCCCCGCAGTAAATGTTCTTGTTTCCTTTTTTCTCTTTTGCAGCATCAAATGCAGCCTTTCTTGCCGGCTCTACAACCTTTCTGTCTTCAATACTTATGTCCAGATTTCTCATTAACATTTTTACTCTGTCTGTTGTGTTTTGGTCAACTATGCCGTAAATTCTTTGCTGCCTGTACCAGAAATACCTTCTTATTACTTCCTGCTTTGAGGCTTCCCTAATAATATTATCATCTGTTATTCCGCTTGATATCCTGTTAACGCCCATCTCTGTTGGAGAGTTATATGTGCTTATAAAGCTGTTTTTCATGGGGAAGCTGTTTATTACCTTTTGCATTATGCTGAAATTTTCTATATCCCTGTTATAGTTTATTGCTATTTTGTTGTATTTTTTCAGGTAGAATGGGTCAATCATATTTATGTCACCCTGGTCAGCAGTTGCTGCCTCATATGCAATATTAACAGGGTGATCTAATGGCAGGTCCCAGATAGGGAAAGTCTCAAATTTTGCAAAGCCTGAATTTATCCCTTTTTTCTGCTCATAATATATCTGTGAAAGGCAGAAACTCATCTTTCCGCTTCCGCCTCCGGTGCCTGTTACGATAATAATGGGCTTTTCTGTTTTTACATATTCCTGTTTTCCATATCCCTCATCACTTACAACAAGTTTGAAGTTGTTTGTGTATCCTTTTATCATGTAATGTATGTAAACACTAGTTCCCATATTTTCAAGCCGTTTCCTGAACTTTATTGCAGCAGGCTCATCTTCAAACAGATTTATTACAACAGCAGAGACATTAAGCCCATGCTCCCTTAAATCTTGAATATCCTTAATAGCCTGGTCATCATACCTAAGCCCGAAGTCAGTCCTGACCCTTCCGTTTTGGATATCTTTTGCGCTTATGCAATAAACAATTTCTATGTCTTTCAGATTTTTCAAAAGCCTAACCTTTGTTTCCTTGTCATAACCAGGAAGGACTCTTGATGCATGTCCGTCATAACAAAGCTTTCCGCCAAACTCAAGATAAAGTTTCTTGTCAAACTTGCTTACCCTTTCAAGGATAGCTTTTGTCTGCTCTTTGAGGTATTTTTCTGTATTAAATCCTTTTTCCATTTTAAAAAAATGCCTGTCTTAAACCATTTATAAAATGTCCGCCATCAAATGGTGTAATTGGTATCATGTTGAATATGAACAAAAACAAATTAATCTGTTTTGTGATGACTAGTGCAAGCCTCTGCTTGCTTGTTAATGATGCAGCCCTTTTTAATATAATTGAAGAGCTAAGCCATAGAGCAAGGTTCATTAATGGTCCTGCAACTGCTATTATTGAATGCTGCAAGGGGGTTACACCTGCAACTGGAATAGAAACATACCCTGGTATGAAGAAGATAAATCCGATATTTATGAACTTTAGGAAAAGGCCCAATAACAATCCAAAGTAATGTGCATGAAATGTTGCGTTTATTCCAAAGCCAAGTGCAACAAACTTATGGGCCATCTCATGCAAAACTATTGCTGGAGCAATAACAAGGCATGTAAACTTAAAGTTTTCAATATCAAAGCCAGAGGTTATGGGATCCTGTACATACCTTGGCATCCTTATGATATCCTTAAATATAAATCCAATTGCAAGGGTCATTACAATTAAATCAATTATCTCTCTTGGGCTTATCAACATGAACTAAGCTAAAACCAGCTTATTTAAAAAAGTTGTGCAAAAATATTTAAAGAATTATGTTTTCTTCTGCTTTATGACAGATTTAATAGCATGCCTAAGCACTGGAAAGGGAACATGGATTCACATTAAGGGCGTTATCTCTGGCTGTGAGTGGGATAACATATTCCTTATCACAAATGAATTTGGCAGGGAAAAGTTCAGTTCAGAAAAAAAGGTTGAGCTTATTGTAGTTGATTCAAGCAAACCCTTGTTAGAGCTTGTTGAAGACATTAAAAAACAGCTGAAAGACAAAATATCTGGAACAGAGGTTGCATTAAATCTTGTCTCCGGAACAGGCAAGGAGCACATGGCAATACTTTCTGCTGTTTTGAAGCTGGGCTTGGGAGTAAGGCTTGTTGCCCTTGCAAAAGAAGGCGTACAAGAAATTTAAGTTTATTAAGAAAATTATATTAAAGTTTAATTTGTGTATTATATTATATAGCGTCCTACTATTTTTTACTGTTTCTTTTATTTAATTCTTCAATTTGTTTTATTAGAGCAGGCATATTTTCATATTTTTCATTCTTTAATGCCACTATTTTACTTAGATAAATATTAGCCAAATCAATGCTTTCTTTTTTGCCTTTTTTTATTAAAAGTGGAATCTGCATAAAATCTTCTAAAAGAGTATCACAACCATCACTAAATTGTGTTATAAACTCCTCTTGTATTCCTTTAAATTCTTTTGTAAGCCCATTTTTCATAGCCCTATCCATTGGAATTATATAGTTGTTTATGATATGATGATGAATCTCATCTTTATTAATGCTCTCATAAGTTTTGATAAGTTTTTGGGTTTTTGATTTAGTATTTTTATTTAAAGAAAAAATGCTTTGTCTCCTGCTATTTTGCTCTTCTAACTCCAGCATATACCTGTTGACCATACTTTGGTTTGCATTAAGGCATCTCCCAACATTAGAATACTCGCCTGCAAATATAATATCCTCTAAATCTATTGGTAAACCTCCTTCATTACTATAAAGGGCTATTGAATAAACCGAGAATTTTTTTGATTTTTTGAATAATTTATTTTGGTAAAAATCATATATTTCTCTAAGCCTACCATCACTTTCATTAATAATACCATTAATTATTGTTTCTGGAGTTTCAAACTGATTTTTGTTTTTTTTACTAAACTCAGAGCGGTCTATTGTAGCATAAATAAAGAGTAGGTTTCCATCCAGAATAGGTTCAAAAATAGTTCCTTTATGATTTTTATTTAAATCTATGAATTTAGAATAAGCTATTACTTTTCCTTTCAAATTATTTGGGTCTCCTTGTTCTAAATCTATCAT
>CAYWLA010000018.1:0-16679 GCA_964458955.1 uncultured Methanosarcinales archaeon | reverse complement strand
TTTTGATGAGTATAAGTCATCTCTAAAGGATTTGAATAATTTATTTAACAAAAAAGCAGAAGAAGGCATGGAAATAATAAGAAGAAATATGTTTGATTTGGAGAAAAAATACAATCTAAAGAATAATAATAAGAAAGGATATTTTGTTTGTTTAATAAGAAATAAAAAATTGGAATCTGCTAAAAAAGAGTTATCAAAATATCATAATCAGTTCAATAAAATTAAGAATATAATTCAAACATAAAATGGAATCAAAACTTGAAAAACTAATAAAAGAAAATGAATCAAAGTTTAGGGAAATAGGCGCAAAAATAGAAAATACTATAATTGAAGAAAAATCAAAAATAAAATATATAAAGAAAAAAATTAAACAAGCAATCATTAGTTTATTAATAATTACAGCTATTGGTTATGGCTCTGTTGAGGCTTACAAAGTGAAGAGGAAGCAGGACATCTTATTTGAAAGTTCAAGATATTACCAGGTGATAGAAGGTGAGACATTGGAAACAATAGCTGAAAAGGTCTGTAATAATAACTACAATCTTAACAAAATAATTCAATTCAACAAAAAGTTTGATGAGAATTTCGATTCAATAGCTGAAAAGGGAGAGATAATGCACTTTCCAAAAAAATACATTAAAAATAGCGGAGAATTAATTAATTTTATTAATGAAAAAACTCAATTAAGCAAAAAGATCCAACAAAACAAAAATCTTGTGGAAACAACATTCAATGGGGACATCACAAAGCAAAGAATAGATAACATTTATGATATAATTGACGAACTTGATTCCAACTCAGAAAAATTTAAAATCCTCAAGCAAGACAATTATTTCAATAATGATGTTATACTGCTTCTTAATCAAATATCTAACTTTAAAGATTACATAAACAACAAAATAAATTCTGAAATAGGAAAAATAGACACTAAATTTAAACTAATAAATAATACTTTTTATAATGGTAACTGGGAAAAACCAGGAACCATTGAAAAGCTTGAAGATTTAATATCAAAAAACAACAGTTTAAGGTATTTGTATGATTGTTTTGGAAACACAAAGATGCTTTCAGAACTGGATAAGATTAAAGAGCAGATAGGCAAGAAAAAACATGATTACATTATATTTCTAGATAATATGAAGGATAATATCAATAAAGATGGATACAAAGTTGAGAATTTACAAAGGCAGCTTGACCCATTGCTTAAGCTTGGAATTCAGAACAAAGAGCTGTTATTAATTAATGAACTTAAGGAAAAAATATTAGGAATAAAAGATTATGATGAGTGGAAAAACGAAAAAAAGCTTGAAGAACAACTTGATGAATATAGTGCTAAGATAAATAAATTAAATTTTGAGGTAAATAATAAGTTTAATTATGCAATTGGCATGATTAACCAAGAGCTCAGTAAATATGAAAAAGAGATTAAAGATGCAGAAGAACTCAATAGGCTTAAAGGAGCTGATGTAAGGCTTAAATACATTATAAAAAATCCATTGGCAATGATAAAATACAGGTATCAGCTTCTTGACTATAAAAAAGGTGTGGAGAGAACAAATAAACTCATAAATCAAATAAATTCTTTTATTAAAAATTAAAGATTGTTAAATATACAAAAAGCTTTATAAATAACCTATTTTTTACCCTATTACATGAACAAGAATCCAGAACATATAGGAATTATCTTAGACGGAAACAGGCGCTTTGCAAAAAGGCTTATTCTAGAGCCATGGAAAGGGCATGAATTAGGTTTTGAAAAGCTCAAAAAACTGTTTAAATGGTGCAAAGAATTGGATATTAAGGAAATTACCCTTTATTGCTTCTCTATGCAGAATTTTAACAGGCCCAAAAAAGAATTCGACTATCTCATGAGTCTCTTTGAAAAGGGATTTAATGAACTATCAACAAACCAAGATGTCCATAATTATAAAATAAAAATAAATATAATTGGCAGGCATCACTTATTTCCAGAAATAGTGCAGGAAAAAATAAAAAAAGTTATTGACATAACTAAGGATTATAACAAGTACAAAATTAATATTGCCATTGCATATGGCGGCAGGGAAGAAATTGTTGATGCTGTAAAAAAAGTTGCTGAAAAAATTAAGAACAAAGAGCTAGATATAAAGGATGTTAATGAAGAGACATTCGCAGAAAACCTTTACATGAATACAGAGCCAGACCTTATAATAAGGACCGGAGGCGATAGAAGGACAAGCAACTTTCTTCCATGGCAGTCAATATACTCTGAATGGTTCTTTCTTGAAAAGACTTGGCCTGAATTTGAAAAACAAGACCTAACAAAAGTAATTGAAGAATACAAACAAAGGCAAAGGCGCTTCGGCAAGTAATCTCACTTTGTTTTTGTTACACAAACAAAATCAAGGTTTTCCTTGAAGTAAAGTTCTTGTGTTAAACTTTTGTAGATATCCCTTGCTGTATCTTCTCGCTCAGTTATTCCAAAAACAGTTGGGCCAGAGCCAGACATCAATGCATTTAATGCACCATTTTGTATCATTTTTTGCTTAATTTCATTAATAATTAAGTATTTATTACAAACATAGTATTCAAAATCATTATGCAAATTTTTTGCAATTTTATTGATATTTTTTTCCCTAATTGCACAAAGCATTTCAGCTGTTTTTAGCTGCCTGCCTGTTTTTTTATAATCAATATTCTGATAGGCCTTTTCTGTTAAAATATCAAAATTTGGCTTTGCCAAAACAACATAAAGCATTGGAACCTTTTCTATCCTCTGCAATTCATTACCCCTGCCTGTTGCATATGCTGTTCCGCCAAATAAGCAAAAAGCAACATCCATGCCAATATCGCCGGATATTTTAATTAATTCCTCTTCTGATAAACCCAGATTAAAAAGACTATTCATGCCCTTTAATGTTGCAGCAGCATCTGCACTTCCACCACCAAGGCCAGCTGCAACAGGAATATTTTTCTCAATGGTTATTTCAACACCCCTGTTTATTTTAAACTTTTCAATAAGAAGCTCTGCTGCCCTGTAAGCAAGATTTTTCTCATCTGAACAGATATGATTATTGCTATTGATTTTAATGCCTTTTTCAATAACCATCAATGTAATATTATCATGAAGATCGAGCTGCTGCATAATAGACTCTATATTATGATACTCAGAATGATGCTTACCAATAACATCTATGGTAAGATTAATTTTAGCATATGCTTCTATTGTTGCACTTTCCATATCAAATCACAATTTGGTGATTTTAATAATCTCTCTTGATTATATAATCTGCTATTTCCAGAAAAAACTCCTTTCCTTGTTTTTCAAAATCAGAATTTTTTATTGCATCTTTTGCTTTTTTCACTAGTTTTTCTGCCAGGTTTTCTGAATAAGATAGTGAGCCTGTTTCTTTTATTATTTCTCTTAGCTTTATTAGCTTTTTTTCTGTTATATTTTTATTTCCTAGTGCATTTACAATGAATTCTTTTTGTTCTTTGTATGCATTTTCTATTGCCTTTAAAATAAGAATTGTTTTTTTGCCCTCTTTTATATCAGAATCAGCAGGCTTGCCAAGTTTTTCCTCTGAGCCAAATAATCCCAGGATATCGTCCTTTAGTTGAAACGCCATGCCCAATGGAATTGCATATTCACTTAGTATTTTTAGCTGCCCATCTGATGCTCCTGCAGCTATTGCGCCCATATGCAAAGGCCCTTCTATTGTATATACAGCTGTTTTTAACTTGTGCATTTTTGATATATCTTGTTCTGTCACATTAGTTTTTAGGTCAGATAAAATATCAATTATCTCACCATAGCCAGTCAATTTTACAACCTTGTTGAACTTCTGTAATAGCTTTAGCTTTTTTTCTTCATCAAAAGCTGATTTAGAGATTATTTCATTTCCAAGGGATGCAAGAAGGTCTCCTGCTATTATTGCCATGCTTTCCCCCACTTTTTTGGGGTTATCACGGCCCTTGTATTTTTCTGCATATATTTTATGCATGGTTGGGCCACCCCTTCTTAAGTCATCATCATCAATTATATCATCATGGATCAGGAGGAATGACTGCATTAGCTCTGCGGATACAGCAATATCAATTATTGCATCTTCATTTTTTCCGCCAAGAGATTTATAGGCCATTATGATTAATACTGACCTTATTCTTTTTCCTCCCCTAAGATTAAACTCTTTTATGTACTGCATTATTTCTCTTGAAGAATCAGATATTTTTTCTGCTTCAGAAATTTTTTCATCCAGAAATGTTTTTAGCCTAAATTCTATTTTTTCTTTATAATGTTCTAGGATATTGGTTATACTCATTTTACATTAAATCAACCTTATCTGCTATTTTTGTTATTGCATCAATTGATAACTGCAGAAACTCGCTTAACTCTAATCCTAATTCTTCGCATTCCTTGATTATTTCCCTGTTTACTGCAGCTGCAAAGCTCTTCTCTTTAAACTTCTTTTTTAATCCCTTTACTTTCATTCCATCTATTGAGCCCCTTATTAATGCGTAAGCATGAATCAATCCAGTTACTGTTTCAGCGCAGGCAAGGGCATGCTCTGTTTTTGTTGTTCTTTTTTTATTTTTCAGACCTGCACATTCATATCCATAACCATGGGAAACAATAATTTTAATAAAATCCTCACTAAAACCAGCTTTCCTCAAAATCTCAGGGGCCTTAGTTAAATGATCTTTGGGATTATTTTTTGTTATGCCCCAATCAATATCATGTATTAAACCAAGCATTCCCCATGTTTCTTCATCTTTCCCTAATCTTTTTGCAAGAGCCAGCATAATGGCCTCGCTTTCAAGATAATGGTTAAGATCAGGCTTATCTTTGTTGTATTCTTTGACAAGTTCCCATGCTGCATCTCTTTTAAGTGGCAGAGAATGGTTTTTTTCAGAATTCATTTTCTTTCTTGCCTCCTTTTTCTTAGATTTACTCTTTAAATATCTGCGCCTGAAACCTGTAAATCCTGTTGTTTTTGTCTTTCCATGCATCCTGCTTTAGCCAGGCCTTTTCGCACAAATGCCTAAGGAACTCTTCAACCCCCCATTTATATTCTGTTGCAACCTGCGGCAGCAATAGCCCTGAACCAAGGCTTGACCTTATTATGAGGCCGTCCTCTCCAATCTTTATCTTCTTAAAGTAATCTTCAGGTTTTTCTACCTTAATCAATACTGGAACAGTAAGAACAGATATTTCTATTTTTATATCCTTTAATTCTTCTTTCTGCAATGGCGGAAACCTTGGGTCTTCAAAAGCAGCTGACCTTGCTGATTTTATTATTGCTTCATACAAAGGGAATATGGGCTCTGGAAAGCCAATGCAACCCCTTAGTTGCTCATTTTTATATAAAGTTACAAATACTCCATGCCTATCAGAAAACTGTTTTAGAATGCTTATATTGGGCTCTTTTTGTAAGAAATATGAGGAAATATATTCTCTTGCCAGTTTTATCAATAATTTGCCATCTGATGGCCTAATCATTTTAACTCTTTTTTGGCTTCTTTCCTTAGCTTTTCTGCCTTATCAGCTACTCTCTCAGCAGCACTTTCCAATGCCTGTTTTGGGCTTTTATTTCCATCTGTTTCAACAATCATAAAAGGAATTCCAAGTAATGGATGCTTTATAGTATATGTTGCAACAGTAACATGCTTGTCATTCCACAGCTCATCTTTCAATAGATTGCAGAAAGTATTGCCCTGCCCCTTAAGCTCAAAGCTTAACCTGTTCTTTTTTTCTTCAATGACATTGATTTCCATAATAACACCTTAAAAAAGAGTTTTTATAATGTTTATAAAGATTTCTATTTAATTTTTTCCATTCTCCAGCATCCAACTTTTATTCTCTGGATTCTTTTCCTGTGAAAGCTGTATGTTGATTTTATTGGAAAGTCAAATTTCCATAGGTGTGTAACCTCAAAACCATTGTCTTTTGAAATACTGTTCACAAATCCCATTGTCTCAAGTTTATGAAATGAGTATATTACATTGGTAAGCAAAAACGCCTTTTCAAGAAAAACTTTATCGGCATGCTTCTGTTTTGTTCCAAAGGGCGGATTCTGGATTACTGTGTCAACTTTATCATTAAAATTATTGATGTCTTGGTTAAGGAATATGGCTTTCTCAGAAAGCTTTGCTTTAGTTTCTTTCTCAATAAAAGCAAGATTTTCTTTGGTAATCTTAATCGAATCCCTGTCATTTTCAACAAAAAAAACCTTTTTTGCTCCCAATAATAAAGCACCAAAGCCCAGTATTCCTGTGCCACTTCCAAGATCAGCTATTGTCTTGTTTTCTATATCTCTTAAGTAATAAGCTTGCCACAAAACATCTGCTGCTATCTCTGAATCTGTGGTGTATTGTTCTGCTTTTAGTTTTGGAGCCTCAAAAACTCTTAATTTTGAGAGTAAAACCGCCAGACTTGATTTTGAACTTATCATAATATCTCTTTTTATGGTTTAGTAACAAAAATTATGTTTCTGTTTTTAAAATTTGTTATTTTTGGAAAAGTTTTTAAGTAACCTAAGAAATATAGTTAACTCGGGGTGATATGGATTAAGTTTAATTTATTCGATGAAAAAAAGAATGATGATTCCAAAGAACTTCTTACAATTAATAAAACGCTTAAAAAAGCCTTCAATAAAATAAAAGAGGAATTTGAGGAGCATTTAGGCTCTATTAATGAAAATACTAATGAAATTCAGGCTAATTATGAGTATTTATGCAATGTTGATTCAAAAATTGATAAATTAAATGAAAAAATAGAGGATTTGCAGCTTTTTATAAATCGTCTTGTTGCAAAGGATGATAAAAATCATAATGAAGAACCGGTTTATAATCATATTTTCCTTACAACAAAGGAGAAGGAAGTATTCCTTGCACTTTACACAATGGCTGAGGAAAAAGGGCCGATAACATACAAGGCTATTTCAAGAAGAATTGGCCTGACAGAATTTATGGTCAGAGAGTATATAATTAATTTGATAGAAAAGGGAATTCCAGTTATAAAAAAATATGTTAACCAAGAAGTTTATCTGTATATTGAACAGAAGTTTAGGCATATGCAAGCAAAAGAAAATCTTGTTGACATTAATGAAAGCATGGCTAAGAGGTTTGTTTAATTAAACAATTCTTGTTGTAAAATTTTAACAAATAATTTTTGATTAAAATATTTGATTTTTAGTTATAATCTTTAATTATATTTTAGATAATAATATTTAATCTTTGATTAAAAGATTTAGTTATATTAAAGACTAAAAGATTTAATCAATTATTAAAGGTTTTATTAAGAATTAAAAATTTTAATTATGTATCAAAAGGGCTTATTACTTTTTTTAACTGAGCCGTTGATACCTTTGTATACCTTTCAGTTGTTTGTATGTTTGAATGCCCTAACAATTCCTGAATTATCCTAATATCTGTTCCATTTTCCAATAAATGTGTTGCAAAAGAGCTTCTTAATGCATGGCAGAACACTCTTTTTTGTATTCCTGCTTTTTTTGCTGCATCATGCACTATCTTTTGCGCCTGCCTTATACTTATATGTGTGTTTCTTACATCAAAAACATAGAGATTTGCGCCCTTTCTTTTCTTCAAATATTTTTCAAGATCCTCAACAAGTTTTTTTGAAAGTATTATGTTTCGATCTTTTTTGCCTTTCCCATTCTTTACAATTCCCATTCTTTCATTTGGGCTTAAATCCTCTATTTTAAGGTTTACACACTCTGAAACACGCAATCCTGATGAATAGAGGAATTCTATAAGCAACTTATGCTTTTTATTATTTAATGAATCAATCATGCTGGTTATTTCCTCTTTTGAAAGCACTGTTGGCAGTTTTTTCTCGTTTTTCGGCGCCTTTATATCAACAAACAAACTCTTTTTCATCATTTCATCATACAAAAAACGAAGCGCACTTAATGCAAGATTAACAGATGCTGGTTTTTGCTTTTTTTCAACCATTAGATAAGCCATGTATTTTTTGATATCATCAGTGATTATATCATCTGGCTGCTTTTCAATAAAATCAAGAAACTTCTGGTTATGAAAAAGGTATGATCTTACAGTTCTTTCGCTGAAGCCCCTTATCTGAAGTTCGGTCTTTAACTTTGATATCATTTAACACCCCTTTCAATGGCATATTCTACCCAAAAACCCTAGGTTTTTTGTTAAAATAATGTCTCCAAGCAGTTTATATAGTAAAAAATGCGTATAATGTACCTTATACGCACCTTTATATAAATCTTTCTAGAAACAGTACAATTTCAATAATTAAACAAATAACAAGAAATTAATAGGAAAACTTATAGTTTTTTATTATAAGTATCTAAAAGGTCTTTAACCTGATCTGTTATTTTAATACTTGGTCTATCAGGATATTTATCTTTGCTTCTTACATATACATCAATACCTTCTTGTTTGGATCTATCAGTTAAATATATTAAAGATAAAATAAATCTAAGTTGTTTAGCGCTTTCGTCATCTAAGTGCGGTGTTATAAACATTAAGTCGAGATCTGAGTCAGCTTTATTAATTCTAGCTCCACTTCCAACTACATAAGCTTCATTTATTTTGTAATTTTTTGAGTTATTGTCAGTTATCTTTGCTTGCCGTTTAGATATATCAACATAAGCAGCGAGAACATTTTCTAGCCCAGTTCTAACCCTATTAGTTATTCTATTGTTTTTTCCAAAAATAGGTATCATATATTCGTAAATTTTTGGAGCTTCGTAATATAGTTTCATTTTAACATATTATTTTGTTTTCTATATTAAGTCAATAGATTTATTAGTATATAAACTTTTCTATTATGTCATTACTACTTAGTAACTTATAGTTCAATGATTTTACTATCAAATAACATAATTTTTAATTGCGTTGTTTAATCATAAAGTATAATAAAACTTATAGTTTTTGATTAAAAGTTTTAGTTGTTAAATTAAATAAAAAATTTAATCTTTAATTAAAACTTTTAGTTGTATTAGTATACTACAAAATATCTTTTAGATAATAATTTTATTAAAAGATATTATTTAATATAATCTTTCTAATTTATATTTTATAAAATATAATTAAATTTTAAAAAACCAAAAAATAAAACAAAAAGTGAGAGTTAGAATAAATGCTCAAAAGTTAAATAATTCTAAAAATTTTTAAAAACAAGTATAAAGAAAAATAGGGCATAAAAAGAGTTGAAAAATTAGATAAAAGAGATAAAATCATATCAGAACCAAAAGAAATATCAAAAAAGCTCTATAAAAAACAAAAAAGTGAGAATTGGGATTCACAAACTAATTCTTGAGCTCACTCCAGTACCATTTATTGTATAAAAAAGCCTGATTTTTGTTCTATGATAATCAATCTCAACCATCCTATCGTCTGGTACATATGAATTATACTTAGATTTATCATCTATAGTATTATTGGTTTTAGTTACATTAACTTTAGCACCAAGCTTATCTTTAATGTTATCTAGTGATAAAAAATAACCTGTTTTATTAACTCTCTCTAATAAAAGATCAATAATTTCATATTCCTTATGATGATCTTGTTCTGCTGCTTTATTTATAGCAAAAACATCTACACGAGGATCTTCTTTTAAAATCTTGACTACTTCTTCCAAGGGCTTGACATCTTCTGGTTTTAGATTTTTGTAAAAATCTTCAGTATTCAAAGTTTTAGTATCCAAAGTTTCAGTACTCATATTTACATACTCTCCATTAGTTATAATAGTAATACTCAAGATATATATAAATCTTTTGTTTTGTTACTACTCAAGAATTAATATTTAGTAACAATATGATTATTGACTTATTAAATTAATAAAACAATAAAATAAAGAAATAAAAAAGTTTAACCAACATAACTCAATGCTTTTTTATCCCTGTTTATAATTGTCTGTTTGCTCTGCTGGAGTATTTCCTTTAGCTTGCTTTCAAACTGTTTTGCTGTTTCTAGCAAAGGCTTATAATCTACTTTCAGGTTAAGGTATTTATCCAAAACTTTAATTACCTCGGCAGCTGCTTTGCTGTCCGGAAGAGTAGTATGTGTTTCAGCAAATATGCATGACATAGGTATTTTGTCTACTTTCAACAATAAAGCTGAACTAACTCCCATTATTATGCCTTCTTTAAGCTGATTTAATTTAATATTCCTAAAAATTTTATCTTTTTTCTTGTCATTTGTGTAATAAAAAGTCTTTGGATTTCCCATAATCTCACTAGAGTTGACACTTTCCAAACTCACTATTTCTTTTGCATTCAGCTCTTTTGCTATGGCAATTATTATATCAGATATCTTCCATTCAGAACCAGGTGCTGCAGTCATCGAGTGTATTATAACAAGATTATATTTTTTATTATATGATATAGATAAAGGCTCTATAATCTTACCTCTATGTATTGCCACCATTGCTGGCTCATCCTCAAGCAAGACCTTTCCTATAAGCTCTGTATTAAGATGATCTATCAAGAATTCACACGCTATTGTTCCAACAAGTCCAAAGCCAGGGAAACCCTCTATAATCACGGGTCTTTTTGGCTTTTTTGTAAGTTTAATATTCATTATAACACCTCTTAGCAAAATACTCTTTTTATTTCTTTATATAATCTTTGATTAGAACAATATAGCTATGCCTAATAATAGTTATCACCAAAATCACAGCTATTCTATGTAAGTTATAAGCCCGCAATCATTGCAGATTAATTCCTTTGTTTTTTTATTATATGTTACCTTTGCACTACCACATTCAGGGCATTTTTTTGGAATTGTCTTAACCATAAATTAGAATAATAACATCTAGTTTAAAAAATTTTCTAAAAAATTATTTCTTTAAGATGATTTTAAGAATATCTTCTTTGCCCTTCCAGTTAAGAACCTCTTTTAAGACATCACTAATTGTCTCAACAGGAATTATCCTAATTTTGGATACCATTTCAGGATCAATTATTATATCTTTTAAATTAGCCTTTGGCACAATTACATTTTTTATGCCAGCTTCAATAGCTGCCTCTACTTTTGAGCTTACCCCCCCAACTGGAAGGACATCCCCCCTTACTGAAAGTGAGCCAGTCATTGCAAAGTTTTGTTTTACAGGAATATCCTTAAATGCAGAGATTATTGATGTTGCAACAGCTATGCTTGCTGAATCGCCCTCAACACCCTCATAGGTCTGCATGAACTGCACATAAAGGTCATATTTTTCCTTTATGTCTTCTCCAAAATACTTTTTGATTATAGCTGAAACATTTTTTATTGATTCCTTTGCTATCTTTCCAAGCTGTCCAGTTGCAATTATTTCTGTTTCCTTGCCACCAGGTGTTACCTGTGATTCTATTGGGAGTATAATACCTGAATATGCTTCAGAGCCACCTATGACTGCAAGACCATTAACCCTGCCAATCTTATTTCCTGTTGTAACAATAACCTCATACTCTTTTTTCTGCTCAATATATTTGTCAGCTATCTGCTGCTCAAGAGTGCGTGCTATCTTTTTTGCATTCATTATGTGCTTTTTCATAACAAATTCTGCATTTTGTTCTTTTGCAATATCTCCTGCTGCTCTTATTAAGCCGCCAAGCTCTCTCAATCTTAGGGTTAGATGACCTTTCCTGTTAGCCATCTTTCTTGCTTCCTCTATAATAACATCAACAGCTTCTTTGCTGAAGTGAGGTATTTTTTTGTCCTTTATAATTTCTTGGGCAACAAAAATAGCTATCTTATCCCTGTTTTCAGGAGTATCTTTCATTGTTTCTTTCATATAAATCTCATATCCATAACCTCTTATCCTTGACCTTAAGGCAGGATGCATATGCTTGACTGTTTCAAGATTGCCAGCAGCAACTAAAATAAAGTTGCATGGAACTGCTTCTGTCCTTACCATGGCACCAGCGCTTCTCTCACTTTGGCCTGTTATTGCATATTTGCCTTCCTGCAATGAGGTTAATAATTCCTGCTGTGTTGCTGGCTGCAATGTTGCAATTTCATCAACAAAGAGAACACCCATGTTTGCCTTGTGAATCATTCCTGCGATAACCCTTTCATGGGCAGGTGTTCCTAGTCCGCCTGACTGGAATGGATCATGCAGAACATCTCCCAATAAAGCGCCTGCATGAGCACCTGTTGCATCTAGAAATTGTGCCTGCTTTTTATTAAAATTATCAACTATAACCTTTGGCACACTCACTTTTGGATTCATTTTTTTGCCAAGGTTCATAAATATAATAAAGGATGCAAGGAACAGCATGCCTCCTAAGAAAAAGGCTGCAAACATTATATCTGATTTATATTGCGCTCTTATCCACCAGGGTGCAAACATTGAGATAATAACAAGAATAAAGATTATAATATTCTGGTTCTTAAAAAGGTTTGTGCCCTCAATTCTTGATTTCATCACAAGCTCACGGCCTTTGCCAGCAGGCATTACCCTTATCAACGGCTGGTTCTCATCATTCAAATTAGGAAATGAAACAACATCAACAAGTTTTTCCTTTGGCAATAGCTCTGCAAGAGCCATGCCAAGCATTGATTTTCCTGTTCCTGGCTCTCCTATTAACAGAACATGCCTTCTCTGATTAGCAGCTTTTTTTATAACATTAACAGCTTCCTCCTGGCCAATAACCTGGCCTATTATCTTGTCAGAAATCTGTATTTCTTTTGTAGTTTTAAAGCTCACTTCTTTTACCATGTTTATCCAGAATATTAGCATGATATAAAAAGGTTTTCAATTAAAAAAGAAAATTTTATAAACATCAGAATATAATTGCTAAAAGAAAGGTGATTAAATGAAGGTTACGTTAGGGAAAAAAGTTTTATTTGAAAAAAAGAAACCAGCACCAGTACAAGGGCATAATCCCTTTGGAGCAAATCCTGGTTTTCCAAGGCCTACCCAGTCATTCCAAAAGAGCATTGGACCTGGCACAAAACCCAATTATCCCAGCCAGGGATCTGCGTTTAAGCCCGGGGAATTAACCTATCCAAGAGTTAGTGGAGCTAAAAAAGAGAAGCCAAAGGATATTGCCAAAATCATAGCTAATCTTCCAAAAGATGAGCTTTATGCATGGGTTTCAATGATAGTCGGGTTAATCTTTATTTTTATTGCTGTAATTATCTGGTAAGCTCTTCTTCAAGCTGTTTTTTAAAACTTTTATAACAACCTGGAGGAAATCCATTATTAATAATTGGAATCTCAGGAAGGTCTTTTGGTGGTAGGCCATAGTGAGAACATATATAGGTAATTACTTCATCAATTTTAGTTGAACTGATTTGTTTATCACTTTTATTCAGAAGAAATATTCTTTGAAAAATATCTTGTTTATTTCTATAGTGTTCTATGTCTATACCATAAATATCTCCATTGTTGAGCAAAACAATTTTAAGTTCATACTTAGTTCTATCATTAGATTCTTCTAATAACAAATCATAATTTAATTTTTCAGTATTTGTTTTGTTAGTTTTTAAAACATCAAATCCTTTTTTAAACTGTTCAATATATTCCTTAAAAATTAATTCATCAAGTTCTTTCTTATTATTTAAATATTCTAAAAGAGCGCCTGTTTTTGACTTAGTATCTTCAACTTTGCCTTTTGTGTGTAGTTTAATATATATGACTCTTCCAGATTCATCTATAATATCATAACGACATGGTTCATCACTGTTTTTTTCAATAGTTATTTTATTAATATCTCTCTCTTGTAATTCAAAAAAAGGGTATATTATTGATTCAAGTAATATTTTTGGTGTTACTCCCCTGTCTCTCCATTTAAGTGTTGAATTTTCTCCATTGTCTTTAAAAGTTGCATATATTCTAGGACAGATATATAATCCACTTAATTTTTCAATTGGATTCATTGTTGGTTCAGTAGGTAGTTCTTTTGATACTATAAAATCTAAGTTAATTTTCTTAAGTTGGGATTTATTTTCATCATACTCTAAACTATATTTTTTAAATATTTTCTCAGGCACATTTTTTTTATACCTTTCTCCTTCTTCCCACTTTCTTCTAAGATATTTAAGAGATTTCTCTTTAGTAGGAATATTGGATTTTTTTCTTTTAGGGGTCATTTTAGTTATTTTATTAATTTAGTTATCTATTAGTAGTAATTAGTATATAAAACTTTGTTTTTACATCTTTTCAGGAGCTTCTATTCCAAGAAGATTAAGGCCATTCTTCAGAACCTGCCTTACACTATTTATTAAAAGAATCCTTGCATTTCTCAGTTCTTCTCTTTCCTTTAGAATCTGGTGAATATGATAAAACTCATTAAAGCTCTGCGATAAGTCAATCAGATAACGGGCTATTAATGATGGCTTATATGAAGATGCTGCATCTTCAACAACATCTGGAAATTTTCCAAGAAGCTTAATTAATTCAGTTTCCTCTTTTTCTTTTAATGCAGATAAATCTGCTTTATCAATAAAACTTTTGTCAATCCTCTTTTCAAACTTTCTCAAAATGCTGCAAATGCGGGCATGTGCATACTGGACATAAGGTCCTGTTTCACCCTCAAAGTCCAATGCTTTGTTTATGTCAAAAACAATTGTCTTGTTATTATCCTGATTAAGCATGCTGAATTTCATGGCAGCCAATGCAACCTGTTTTGTGGCTTTTTCCTTGTCTTCTTTAATCCACTGCTTGTGCCTTTTTTCAACTTCACTGGATGCTTTCTCAAAAATCTTTTTTGACAACTCAAAATAAAGCACTATATTTCCAAGCCTTGATGACATCTTGCCCTCTTTTAGCATTACAAGCTCGTATGAGAGATGGTAGCATTTTTTTGCCTGCTTAAATCCAATAATTTCAAGTGTTTTGAATAGTTGTCTTAAATAAAACCTTTGCTCTGAGCCAATAACATAAATAGATTTGTCTATTTTATAATCATCAAACTTTTTTTTGGATAATGCTAAATCTTTTGTTGAATATAATGATGTGCCATCGCTTTTCAAGAGCAAAAAAACCTTCAGTCCATATTTTTCAAGATTGATAATTATTGCTTCATCGCTTTTTTCTGCAATCCCTTTCTTAAGCATATCGAGCACAATTTTCTTTCCGGGCTTTTCAACCTGGCTTTCAAAAAAGAAAACATCAAACTTTATTCCTAGCTCATTGTATATCCCATAAAAATCCTGCATGCTCCATTCTTTTGTTTTTTTCCATAATTCAGTTAATTCCTTATCTCCATTTTCAAGTTTTATCTGCATTTCCTGAATCTCTTTTTTATATTCTTCGTGTTCTGCAACTTTTTTGCTTGCTTCTGTGTATATGGAACCGAGCCACTCCCCTTTGTTTGTTTTTGGCTCCTTGTTTTTATGAAATTTCAAGTAACACCAGATGCACTTAGCAATATGTGCCCCAATATCACCGATGTAGTTTGCAGAAACAACATTATACCCATTGAACCTCATAACTCTAACCAAAGAATCACCAAGAGCAGCATTTCTCAGGTGGCCTATATGAAACCCTTTGTGGGTGTTTGGCTGCGAGAATTCTATCATAATCCTTTCCTTTTTTTTCTGGCCTTTTCCATAACCATCTTTATTATTATGAATATTGTTTAATATTAAGTCTGCCAGAATGTTTTTGTTTACAAAGAAATTAACATAAGGGCCTGTGCTTTTTATCTCTTTTATGTATCTATTTGGCTTAAGTTTTGATGCTAAATCCTTTGCAATCTCCATAGGGTTTTTCTTTAGCTGTTTTGCGAGGCCAAAGCATGGAAAAGCATAATCACCTAACTTAGAATCTGGAGGAGTTTCAAGCTCTATTGAACCCTTTACCTCTTTTTTCAATAGTTGGATAATTGCTTCCTTAAATACCTGCATAAGAAGATATTTTTCTTTTTATTTATTAATGTTGCTATAATTCATCTTGTTGATGTGATTTATCAATACATTTCTGAGACGAAAAATATATTTTTGTTTGTACATGTTGTCATCTGCAATCTTAAATGCAGATTCAATAGCATTTTTTTCCAAAGGATTTATTATTGCATAACCTGCTGAAAAAGATAAAATATAATTTAATTCTTTGCCAGTGTGTTGATTATATAATTTTAGTAGATTGTTTAACCTTCCTTTTATTTTTTGTTCTGTACGTAAAGTTGCTTTTCGAGCAATAACCAAAAATTCGTCTCCCCCTACCCTTATAGCTGCGTCATAGCCCCTAATTGAGGATAATAAATATTTAGCAAAACTTTTGAAAATTTCATTTGTCTTTGGATGGCCTAAAATATCATTTGCATATTTAACATTATTTAAATCAATAACGAGAAGTCCAACATTTTGTCCTTTTTTTACAGAATCTTTAACTGTCTTATTAATATTATCTTTATAATAACTGTGATTATAAAGTCCAGTTAGAAAATCTCTATTTGCTTTCTTTTCAAGTCTTTTAATCTTTTTATTGGCTTTTTCAAGTTCTTTATCAGTCTCTATTAATCTTGCCTCTAAATCATTTAACTCTTCTATTTTTTTATTGGCATCAGCTAACTTTGCATTTAAACTATTAAAATACACCAACTTTATTTCTTCCATTTTAGACATTTTCCTTATTATCAGTTTTATATATAAATGATATGTATAATGGTTATATAAATCTTTCTATTTTGTTACTACCTATTAGTCAATAATAAGTCTTTAGTCTGAAATAACCTTCTGGATGTCTTCAAACTGATCCTTGAAGATATGAGCAC
>CAYWLA010000017.1:11115-16811 GCA_964458955.1 uncultured Methanosarcinales archaeon | reverse complement strand
TATTTAAATCTTCGCATGCTTTCATTACATCAAACAAAAGCTTTTCCCTGAAAGCAGGGGCAAATATCTGCAGTCCAACTGGAACACCATCAATCTTTCCAGCTCTTACAACACCAGAGCATATTCCTGCAAGATTAGCAGGGATTGTAAATGCATCAAATGCATATGCCTCTTCTGGATTTATTTTATCTCCTAATTTATGGGGCAAGCTAGGTGTTACTGGACTTATAATAATATCAACATCCTTAAACGCGTTTTCAAAATCTTTTTTTATCATGTCCTTTACCCTTAATGCTTTTCTGTAATATGTTCCGTGATATTCTGCTTTTGATATTTCTTTTCCGCCAATAATTCTTCTCAAAACTTCCTCGCCGCATGAGTCCTCTATTTTTCTGCCATACTTTCTTCCATCTAATTTCCTTGTTCCTGAGAAAAATTCAACATAAATAATTGGATAATAAGTCTGAACAGCTAAGTCAACATATTCTAAATTAATTTTTTTTATTTTTGAATTTGTTTTTTCAGCTAATTTTTCTGCATAGTTCTTAATTAAATTATAGATTCTTTTATCCTTGCACAGTTTTTCAAAATCAGGGCTTAATCCAATTTTAATTTTATTTATTTTCTTAAAATCAGAATATTTTTCAACAGGCCTATCATAACTAATGGAATCATAATCGCTCTTGCCGGATATTATCTCAAGCATTAATGCACAGCCAAAGACATCCTTGCACAAAGGCCCAATCTGGTCAAAGCTCATTGAAAGATCAATAAGGCCGTATCTTGACACTCGGCCATAAGACGGCTTAACCCCAACAATTCCGCAGTTTGATGCAGGATTCCTTATAGAGCCGCCTGTGTCAGAGCCAAGCGCAATATCACACATGCCGGCTGCAACAGCTGCTGCTGAGCCAGATGAAGAGCCGCCAGGAACTCTTTCTGAACAGACAGGATTAATTGTTGGCCCAAAATAAGAGCTTTCTCCGGAAATTCCTGATGCAAACTCATCCATGTTTGCCATACCGATTATTATACCGTCTTCCTGCTTTATTTTTTTTATAACATCAGAATCAAATGCACCATAATAATTTTCAAGTGTTTTTGATGCGCAGGTTATTGGCATATCAACAACATTTATGTTTGACTTTACTGCTATTGCCAAGCCAGCTAACCTGCCGGCTTTTCCCTGCTTTATTTTTTTATCTACAATCTCTGCCTGTGTTACTGCATCCTTATTGACATAAATAAATGCATTAATCTTATTGTTTTCCTTAATCAGCTTTAGAAAATTTTCTAGGTTTTCCCTTGCAGTTAATTTTCCGGATTTTATTTTAGCAAGCTTTTCCTTAATCATAAGAACTACCATGTTTTCTTTTCCATAACAAGAAAATCATCTCTTTTCTTTGGAGCATTCCTGAACATTCTTTTCCTGAAACTAGGGTCTTTGTCTTTTTTTATTTTTGTTCTCATTGAATCTTTTCTTTCAGAGCCAAACTCTTCCTTAACGCCTTCTGCCTTGTCAAGCGCCCTGATGAAATTATCCATAATAGCCTTTACCTGTTTGGTTATTTTTTCTTCACTAATCATTTTTTCAGCTTTATGCCAAGGGCAAGCTCATCAAGCTTTTTTAAGTCATATTTTATTGAGTCAAACTTTTTTCTCAGCTCATTCCTGAACTCAAAGAGCATTAGCTCATTGTATATATCATTTACAAATTTCTTTATGAACAATGCCTTATCATAATCATTGTTTATTGCAGAGTTTATTGCCTTTCTTACAAGCTCTCCTGTCAAATCACATAATCCCAAAAGGTAGTATTCTGTATCAACCTTAAGCTCTTTTGCAGAAGGGATCTTTTTGTTCTTGACAAACTCATAATAGCATACTGCCTCAACAAACTCCTGTATTGCTATCTTGAATGGGCCAGAGTAATAAAACATAGGTGTCTTTTTTGCAGTCTTATCAAGCTCTGCAACTGATGATGTTATTTGCTTTACAAAATCACCTGCCTGCTTGATCTCATTTCTGTGGACAGAGTATATCACTTTTTTTGAAAGCTTTACAATGTCTCTTGACTTTCTTATTAAAATCTCCCTCTGGTTATCAAGGTTATCAAGCTCTTTTCTCATATTTTCAAAATCTTTTTTGGCTATCATTTTAATATTAAGAAACAATAACAATATATAAAGCTTATCAAAAATTGTTAGATGAATGACAATTCACGAAGAAATGCTGAAAGGCATTTCTTGTGTCCCAGAAATTTGTTGCACAAATTTCTCAGGATTCTCAAATACTGTAGACTTTAGTCCATAGTATTTATTGTTAAATTCAACAAATATTTATATCAAAGCATTCTTTGATTAAAGTATGTATGAAATAGTTATTGGCAGGAGTGAAAAAGACAGAAAAGCATTTGGCCTTGACGGAACAATACTTCTTGGAAAGCATTTTGTAAAGATGGGCCAGGTAACCTCTTTATACAACCCAATATTGTTGGATGTTATACGCTCCCATATTGTTTTTATCTGCGGAAAAAGAGGCAGCGGAAAATCTTATACCTTGGGTGTTGTAGCAGAAGGAATGTCAAACCTGCCGGAAGAGATATCAAAAAACCTCAGTGTCGTGATACTTGACACAATGGGCATATACTGGACAATGAAGTATGCAAACAAGAAAGATGAAAAAATTTTAGATGAATGGGGCCTTAAAGCCATGGGTTTTGATGTAAATATATTTACTCCAATGGGTTATTATGAGGAATTCAGGAAAAAGGGGATTCCAACAGATTTTTCATTCTCAATAATGCCCTCTGAGTTTGATGCTGCTGACTGGTGCACGACCTTTGAAATACCAATAAACAGCAGCATGGGCGTCCTAATAGAAAGAGTTATCTTAAATCTAAAAGAAAAGAAAAATAATTTTTCAATTGGAGATATAATAAAAGAGGTAAAAGCTGACAAAAAAGTTGAGCAAAACATAAAGGATGCTGTCGAAAACAGGTTTGTGTCTTCAGAAAAATGGGGGCTTTTCAGTGATAAAGGAACTGCATTAAAGGATTTAATACTCCCAGGAAAGATAACAATACTTGATGTTAGCTGTTATGCAACCCTGCCGGGAAGCAAGGAGATAAGCTCACTGGTAATTGGCCTGGTTGCGCAAAAACTATTCAGGGAGAGAATGGTAGCAAGGAGAACAGAGGAATTTGAGGCAGTTAAAAGCACAACAACTTTTTTTGAAGAAGAGATACCTGACAAGGAAAAAAAACCAATGGTCTGGCTCATGATTGATGAAGCCCACGAGTTCCTGCCAAAAGAAGGCAAAACATCAGCAACCCACGCATTGCTGACAATATTAAGAGAGGGCAGGCAGCCAGGAATATCCCTGGTTTTGGCTTCGCAGCAGCCTGGCCAGATACATACAGATGTAATGACTCAGTCAGATACAGTTATTTCCCATAGGATTACTGCCAAGATTGATATTGATGCCCTAAGTGCCTTGATGCAGAGCTATATGAGAAAAGGCCTTGATGCACAGCTTAATGACCTGCCGCATGTTAATGGAGCTGCCCTGATATTTGATGATACAAATGAAAGGATGTATCCAATGATGGTCAGGCCAAGAATCACATGGCATGGCGGAGAGGCTCCGACTGCAATCAAAAAAAGGAAAAGTTCTATTGGGCTATAATTATTTTATATGTTTACATCTGAACCAGAAGCAGATGAAATTAGAGAAAAACAAATTAAGGACATAAGAAAAGAATTCTGTTTAGTAAAGGCATAAACTTCAGTTGTTAAACTTCTTTATATCTTTCCAGAGGGCATTATTGATTTCAAAGATGCAAGAAGCATTATTAAAAACACAATGCAGAATGCAACACCATAATCCAATGGAATTTTCCCTGAGCTGGTGTAAATTGCTGTTATAATAAATCCAAACATTCCTGTCAGCATAAATGTCCCTGGCAATGCATCAATCTGTCTTTTTTTAGGTTTTTCCATAATGGTTTTTTTCTTTACTATTTTTTTATTATTTTTCTTTTTAACTGTCTTTTTCTTGGTCTTTTTCATAATATCACCTCTCTTTTTAATTAGTCTTTTAGTATAAACTTATCTAATTGTTTTTTTGCTTTTTCTTTATTTTCCCTGTGCTTTTTTAGGAAATTGTTTAATTTATTAACTAAAATCTGCTTTAGCTCTCCTGAAAGGAGCTTCCCTGAGCTGTAGTCATCATAAATTTTCTTTAATTTTTTATCATCCTCCTCCAAAAATCTCAGCCACTGATATGATATATCAATATCAGGATTTCCGCCATGTTTTCTATGCTCTTCTAAAGTATCTTTTCCTCCTGAGAAAGCATATTTCATAATCTTGTTTTTTACAGTTTTTTCATCATCTGTTGTAAAGATTGTTGATTGTTCTCCTTCTGAAGTTGACATCTTGCCTGATGGGCCTGTTAATGCAGGAAGGAATGAGCAATGTATTGCTGCTGTTTTTGGATAGCCGAGCTTTGGGGCAACGTCCCTTGCAATTCTCCAGTATGGGTCCTGATCAATTGCTGCTGGAATCAAAGTTCTTATTTTTTCTCCAGACAGAATAGATGGCAAAAAGCATGGTGCTGCCTGCATTGCTGGCCAGAAATACATCCCAATATTTGTCTCGTTTGTAAATCCAAAAACAGATTTTGCATTGGAAGCAGTTACTTTCTTTGCAATCTGTATAGCAACATTATACAAGGTTTTTGAGTAGTCTGTGTCAACAAAAATAAAGGTTTTTTTTGGATCAAAGCCAAGTGCAATCAGGTCAAGTGCATTTTCATATCCAAGCTTATTAGTTTCTTCTTTGCTAAGGTTTGGCTTGCATAAAAACTTTTCATCATCTGTTATCTGAAAATAAAGTGGAGCATCAAAAACATCCTGAAGCCATTTTGTGAAAATCCATGGAATAAGGTGGCCAATGTGCGTATGGCCTGATGGTCCTCTTCCTGTGTATAAAGCAAACTTTTTTCCCTGCTCATATTCTTTCAGTAATATATCAAGGTCACGATGAGAAAAAAATATCTTTCTTCTTAGCATGTAATGCAGTTTGCCAGTATGCTTCTCTATTTTGTTAATAAGATTATCAGAGATTATGCTTGTTCCAAACTGCTTTACAAGCTTGTCATAATCTACTTCTCCCTTTACTTCCCATGGTGTCACAATGAAATCCTTGGCCATTTTAATGAATCAAGCTATTATGATTATTTAAAGGTTTTGTTTAATTCTTTGAAAGTGTCTGAGTATATAGTCAACTTTATTTTAAATAGAACATACTAATATTTAAATATGATTGGTATTTTTAAGTTATAGTTAGCCAGGCAGATTAAAATGATGAAGAAGGCTTTGAAATTAAGTGCAAATCAAATAAGGAAAATTCAAAAAGAGCTCCATAGCATAAGTGTAGCTGAAGAATATACTGATTATCAGCTTAGTAATAAATATCTTGATTTATTTCTAAAAAAATATTCCGAGTTAGATGATAAGTATGGGTATATTCAAGGAGCTATCCTTACTTCTTTATTTGAGTTCATAAGAAAGGCAGAGCCAAATATAAAAGAAGAAGAATTAATCACAAAATCGCAAAGATTGTATCCAGTTATTAGGGTCATGTTGATTCAAGGAAAGGTGTTTAAGCTGATTAAAGATGCAAAAGAGGGTA
>CAYWLA010000017.1:0-11015 GCA_964458955.1 uncultured Methanosarcinales archaeon | reverse complement strand
GTCATGTTGATTCAAGGAAAGGTGTTTAAGCTGATTAAAGATGCAAAAGAGGGTAGATTAAAAACAATTAAACAAGAAGAAAAATAATTGGGGGTCTAATAAAATGGAAAACGAACCTAAATTAGTAAAAGTAAACTGCAGTTTCTGTGGAAAAGAAATTGAATGCCCAGAAGATATGCTCGAAAGCTCAGAAAAACATATGTGTTTTGAATGCTTCCAAAATATGGATAAAAAAGAAATGCCAAGAGATTTATCAAAAGTGCATGTAGACATTCCCATGGATAAGGTTGATGAAATAATTCCAGAAGAAATGACAAATAGTCTAATTGAAGAAGTATTTCCTGATGTATGGCAAGAAAGAAAAAAAGAACTAAAGGAAATATCTAAAAAAGAACTAGCTGAAGAAATGTTTGGGGAAGGAGCATATATTGCTATTAAGAGTATAATGCAAGCACTTAAGCATGAAGTAGAGCAAGAAAGCAAGATAAAAAGCAAAACCAAGAAATAAAAAATTCATGTTAATTAAATATCTTTTCAACTACCTTTAAAGCAACCTCTTTCTTCTTTGGAAAAGCAGCTATTTTTATCCTGATATGAAAACAGTCTCCTTTGTCAGTAAGCCAGAGCCTGCCTTCATTGATTAGTTTAAGCTTGTCAAACCTTAAAAAGAAGTTAAGCTCATCATCAAGCCTTGATTCTGCCTGTTTTTTTATTAATAATTTTTGTTCGTCAGTCAGGTTTTTAGTCAGATTATTTAAGAAAAGATTTGTATGCGATTCTTTTTCAAGATAAACCTCTAAAATAGTTATTTTCTTTTCATTAAATCCTGTTGAATTGGTTCTTTTCAGCTCTATTTTTTCCTTTTTAAAGTCAAGAGGAACAAGAAACAAAAGCTTTTCTGTTACAAGCCCAGCATCATCTTCTGGTTTGCAGAAAACAGTCATATGTATGTTATGTGCTAACATATTTTTTATTGAAATAAATAAGTTTAAATAGGTTTTCCTAATTTTAGTTTATATGAAGCATACACTAAAGATAACAATAATTCTTGTATTATTGTTTTTTTTATCACAGATTGTTGGGCTTGCAATAACAAACCAGTATATTGACAAAGAGAAAACAGCAGAAACAGGTGTTACAGCATGGGAGGAATTGCCTTATGAAATGGAAAGACCACCTGTTGAGGAAAGCAGCTCATTTATATATATTTTAATAGCAGTTCTTTTGGGAACAGGGCTTTTAATGTTATTGATAAAGTTCAAGAAGGTTAACTTGTGGAAGTTCTGGTTCTTTATAAGTGTTGTAGTTTGCCTTACCATAGCATTGAAGCCATTTATCAGGCAGGAAATTGCATTGGCAATAAGCCTTGCTTTAGCATTGTTTAAGGTTGTCAGGCCAAATATTTTTGTGCATAATATTACAGAGGTTTTTATTTATGGCGGGCTGGCAGCAATATTTGTTCCGATAATGAATCTCTTTGCTGTATTTATGTTATTATTGCTTATATCTATTTATGATATGTATGCAGTATGGAAAAGCAAGCATATGGTAACACTGGCCAAGTTCCAGACAAGCTCAAGGGTTTTTGCAGGGCTTTCAATCCCATACGAACTGCCTGAAAAAGAAATCAAGAAAAAAACAGGTAGGGTTGAAAAAATTGAAAAGATTAAGACAGCGATCCTTGGCGGAGGGGATATTGCATTCCCATTGATATTTGCAGGTGTTGTGATGAAGAGCTTTGGATTTTTAAATTCCTTAATAATACCAATTTTTGTTTCAGCAGCATTATTTATTTTGCTAATAAAGAGCAAGAAAGATAAGTTTTATCCTGCAATGCCCTTCCTTAGTTTGGGCTGTCTAGCTGGCTATTTTTTCATTCTATTGCTTGGGATTATATAAGGTTTAATTATCTGTGTTAAAAATTTTTCAATGTTTTTTGCCTTAAAGAAGAAGAATATGATAATGGATTAATAGCCATGCCATCTTTTGCAGCTATAACCTGTGTATATGTTTTTTTCTGTATTTCCCTGGCCTCATACATTGGGTCTGCCTCAATCATCTTAATGCCAAAGTGCTGTATTATGACAAGCTTTGGCTTTACAGCAGTTATTATATTTACAGCATCGTCTGAGTTAAGGTTTGTTTTTGATGTAACACCAGATGGATTTACAACATTTAAAATAAGTATGTCAGAATCCTTGTGCGGCTCTGCAAGACCAGTAAAATAGCTTGTATCAGAAATATATGAAAGGCTGAATTCTGGTGTTATGAACTTAAAGCCAATATTCTCTATGCCGTGCTTTGTTGGTGTTGTCCTTATTTCAATATCACCAATACCAATTTTCTGGTTTTCCTGGACAATAATATACCTTTCAAGACAGTTCTTGTAGAAGTTTAATAATATTGTATCTGTATTATTATCTCCGCTGATAACTGTCCTGTTTGATATAAGAACCCCTTTTTTGTCAAGGCCAGCATGAGTCATTGCGCTTATAACTGCATTAATGTCATTAGTATGGTTTAAGTGATTATGTGATATAAGAATACAGGTGTTTTCCCTTAGGTTAACATCATATTGCTCAGCCCTTACCAAGGCACCTGGCCCAGGGTCTATATGAAACTGCATACCCTCTGCTCTTATTATTATTCCTCCAGAGGCTCGTAATTGCTTTCCAACAACAAAACAGTCCCCCCCTGTCCCTAAAAAGATGATTTGTGGCAGCATAAATGTTGTAATATAGTTTTTATTTAATAAATCTTTTGGTTTAACACAGGATTTTGGTTAGCTAACCTATGTGAGCCTTTATTTTTATAATATTGTTTTAAAAAATCATAAAAAACAAAAACATTTAAATATAAGCTTTCATAACTTTCACAAAATACTGAAAGTTCAGAAAATAAAGAATAAAATGATTAATGTTTTCAAAACCCCTAAGGAAGAGTTTATACATTTGATGACAGAAAACTGCAAGGTTAATGGCCTTGATGAGCTTTCATCAGAGGTAATTGCCCTGCTTTACGCAGAGCCAAGAGAAATATCTCTTGAGGAGCTTTCAAAGAAAACAGGGTATAGCTTGTCTGCTGTATGCACCGCAACCAAGCTTATAGAAAGAATAGGCCTTATAAAAAGGATAAGAAAACCCGGCTCAAGAAAGGCATATTTTTACATGGAAAAGGACATGAGTATATTTTCGCTTGACTTAATGAAAAGAAAGTATGAGAAAATAATTATTCCAACAAAACAAAAGCTGCCTTTAATAATAGAGAAATATAAAAAAGAAAAGTCAGAAAGGTCAAGGCAGGAACTTGGGATAATAGAAAATTATTATAAAGAGGTATTGGTTTCTGAAGAAATAATAAAGAGAATCATTGAAATGGTTGAAAAAATAAGAAGCAAGATGAAAAAATGACTGATACAATAATTGAATTAAGGGATGTATGGAAGATTTACCAGATGGGAAAGGTTGAGGTAAATGCACTAAGGGGAATGAATTTTGTAGTTAAAAAGAATGAGTTTGTTTCAATAATGGGACCAAGCGGCTCTGGAAAAAGCACAGCTGTAAACATGGTTGGCTGCCTGGATATTCCCACAAAAGGGGATGTTTATCTTGACGGAAAGAATATTGCACGCCTGCCTGAATCAACTCTAGCCCAGATAAGGGGAAGAAAAATAGGGTTTATATTTCAGACATTTAATCTTATTCAAACACTATCAGCAAAAGAAAACATAATCCTACCAATGATATTTCAGGGAATTCCTGCAGAGAAAAGGGAAAAAAGAGCTGAGAAACTGCTAAGGCTTGTTCAGCTGGAAGAGAGGATGAACCATAGGCCAGCAGAGCTTTCTGGCGGAGAGCAGCAGCGTGTTGCAATAGCAAGGTCATTGGCAAATGACCCTGATGTGATATTGGCTGATGAGCCAACAGGAAACCTTGATTCAAAAACAGGAAGAATTGTAATGGATTTTTTAAAAGATTTAAACAAAAAAGAGGGAAAAACAATTGTGATGGTCACGCATGATGCTGAGCTTGCAAAGCATGCAGACAGGATAGCATATTTAAAGGATGGTGTTATAATAAAACAATAATATTTAAACTAAAAATAGTGTTTAAAGGAGGATAAAATGAAAAAAGAAATAAAATCAATCGGAATATTATATGTAATGCTGATAATTTGTGCATCTGTTTCTCTCGCCGCTATTTCAGGTTCTACGGATATTGATGTAAGCCTCATTAACCAGAATCCTGATCCTGCAGAGCCTGGAAAATATGTTGAGCTAAATTGGAAGGTGGAAAACATTGGCTCTTCCAATGCCGAGAATGTAATCTTTGAAATACTTCCAAAGTTTCCATTTGCACTTGATCCGGGGGAAAGTGCAGCAAAAAAAATAGGAAGTATTTGGGGAAGGCAAATGGGGGATAATGGAGTTACAGTAACTTATCGGCTTAAAGTAAATGAAAATGCTGTTGAAGGCCAGAATGAGATTGAGATAAGGTACAGCTTAGATAATGGAATAAGCTGGCAGAAACCAGGAAAGTTTTACATAAACATAAGAACTCATGATGCAATATTAAATGTAAAAAAGGTTAGCTATACTCCAGACCCTATGCCGCCTGGGAAGAAAACTGTTCTGAGCATTGAGCTTGAGAACATGGCTGATTCATTGCTCAAAGATATTAAAATAAGCCTTAATTTAATAGCAGTACTACAGACAGCTACAAGCATAACATATAATGAGCTCCCATTCTCAACATTTGGAACAACAAACCTGCAAGTTATAAAAAGTATTGGAGCAGGAAAAACAAAGACAGTTGAATTCACACTTATTCCAGACCCAGATGCAGGTGCAAATATTTACAAAATTCCAATAACAATTGAATATTCTGATGAATTAGGAACAAATTACTCAAAATCAGAGGTTATAAGTGTGATAGTTGGTGATGAGCCAATTCTTGATCCATTAATTGATTCAACAAACATATATATGGAAGGGCAGGTTGGAGAAGTGGATATTTCTTTTGTAAACAAGGGAACAACTGATGTAAAGCTGCTTGATGTTGAATTAAAGGAAAGTGATTATGTTAAAGTAATATCTGCATCAAAGGTTTACTTGGGAAATATTGACTCAGATGATTATGAGGTTGCTGAATTCAAGATTTATGTAAAGGATATAGATGATTCAAGAGTGCCATTAATAATTAATTACAATTATCTTGACCCAACCAACAACAAGTATGAAAAACAGAAAACACTTTACCTTGATATTTACAGCAAGAATGAAGCAAAGAAATATGGCCTGGATGGGGCTGGCAGCAGTTCTGGAGGCATATTTGCAGTAATTATAATCATTGTAGTTGGTTACTTTGGATACAGATGGTGGAAAAAGAGAAAGAAGCACAAATAATGTGCTTTTTATTTGATTAAGAATGCTAAAAGATTATTCTAGATTTGCAATTAATGGAATAAAAAACCGTAAGCTTAGGTCATGGCTTACTATGATAGGCATAATTATAGGCATAACTGCTGTTGTTTCTCTTATTGGAATAGGCCAGGGCTTGAAAGTAGCGATAAGCTCGCAGTTTGGTGACATTGGAACTGATAAGCTGACTGTAATGGCATCTGGCGGAATGGGTCCTCCTGGAACTGGTGTTGTAACACCTCTGACAAAAGATAATGCGAAAAAGATTGAACAAGTAAATGGTGTTAAGACTGCTATTGGCAGGCTTACAAGAAGCATTAAACTAGAGTATAATGACCATATATCATTTGGTATGGCTGCGAGTATGGCCGAGGGCGATGGAAGAAAACTTATTGAGTCTGCTATGAATCTTGAGGCTGAAAAAGGCAGGTTGCTTAGGGATGGCGACACTAAAAAAACAGTTTTAGGAAATAATTTTGGAGAAAAAGATTCTCAATTTGAAAAACAGATATCTGTAGGCTCAAATGTTGTTATACAAGATGAAAAATTTGAGGTGGTTGGCATACTTGAAGAAACAGGCAGTTTTGCTGTTGATGGCATTGTTTTCATGGAGGAAGATGATTTAAGGAAAATATTGGATACTTCAGATGATGAATATGATATTATTGTAGCGCAGGTTCATCCAAATGCTGATATTAAGGCTGTGCAGGAGAATATAGAAAAGGTTATGAGAAAAGAGAGGGATGTGAAAGTGGGTGAGGAGGATTTTACAGTGCAGACTCCTCAGGCTGTGCTTGCCCAGGTCAATTCAACTTTGTTTGCTGTACAGTTATTTGTTTATATTATTGCGGCAATATCTATAATTGTTGGCGGCATTGGAATTATGAACACTATGTTTACATCTGTTCTTGAGCGTACAAAAGAGATAGGCATAATGAAATCAATTGGCGCAAAGAACAGCACAATTTTTTCATTGTTTTTTATTGAATCAGGATTAATAGGAAGTATTGGCGGAATAATAGGAGCTGCTGTTGGAATAAGTATGGCAATGGGACTTGCATTTGCCGGAAGAATGGCACTTGGGAGCGAGCTTATCAGGGCAGAAATTAGCATCTGGCTTGTGCTTGGCTCAATATTTGGCTCATTTTTGCTTGGAAGTATATTTGGAGTAATTCCTGCTATAAGAGCCTCAAAGCTTAATCCAGTGGATGCATTACGCCATACTAAATAATAGGGTATAAGATGATAGAAGATTTAATTAAATATATTATAAGCAATATAAGGCAGAGGTTTACAAGAAGTTTTCTTACTATTCTTTCCATACTTATTGGCATAATGGCTATTTTTGTTTTAATCAGCTATGGTGAAGGGCTAAAATATTATATGAATGAGATGGGTGAGGAAATGGGGACAGACAAACTCATTGCTCAGCCAAGGGGCTTTGGGGTTCCAGGCACTACAGGAATATACTTTACGAAAGATGATATTGATTTTATAAAAAAAGAAAGGGGAGTTTCAGAAGCTGTTGGGATGATGCTTAAGCAAAGTGAAGTGAAAATTGATAAAAGAAAGCTGGGGAAATGGGTTTTTATTATGGGGATGCCTTTTGATCCATCTGAACTAAGACTTATTGAAGAGGCTTTTGCAGGCTATGGTATTTTCAAAGGAAGGACTTTAAAAAAAGGAGATTCAAGTAAGGTTGTTCTTGGCTACAATTATATGTTTGCTGATAAGATTTTTTCTAACCCATTGAAACTTGGAGATAATATTTTTATTAATGACAAATCATTTGATATTGTTGGATTTTATGAAGAAATTGGAAATGCAGGGGATGATGCAAATGTTTACCTGACAGAAGATTCTATGAAAGAAGTTTTTGATATGGGAGATGATTATTCTTATATATACATCAGGGCAGAGAAAGGCATAGTTCCAACTGAGCTTGCAGACAGGCTTGAAGAAAAATTGAGGAAGAAAAAAGGCCAGAAAGAAGGTGAGGAAGATTTTTATATCATGTCGTTTGAGCAGCTTATGGAAACATTTGGAACTGTATTATTGGTACTTAATTCTATTTTAGTAATCATTGCCGGAATATCTGTTGTTGTAGCTGCTGTTAATATCATGAACACAATGTACACTGCTGTTTTAGAGAGGACAAAAGAGATTGGAATAATGAAGTCAATTGGCGCAAAGAACAGCACTATTCTTATGATGTTCTTTTTTGAGTCAGGATTTTTGGGTTTGATTGGAGGAAGTATTGGCATGCTGCTTGGTTATGGGTTGGCAAAGCTTGGTGCCATGGCTATTGCTGCTGCCGGGTATTCATTTCTTCGGCCTTATTTTCCATGGTGGCTGATAGTTGGCTGTTTGGTGTTTTCATTTATGGTAGGAGCTGTCTCAGGATATTTCCCTGCAAAAGCAGCATCAAGGCTAAAGCCCGTGGATGCATTACGATACGAGTAAATATAGAAATTATTTTTTGCGTTTTTTCTTATTTATTGAATTTCTTACAGCGCATCAATCCTGATTCCATGCAGTTCTATAGTAATAGCTCTTGCTTTCCATCTCAAATCCAGTTCCATCAACAGCCACAGTTGTTGCCTTTCTTATGCTGAGGAGCCTTCCCATAATGTGGCTTACTTTCTTGGCAAAACGAAGGATTCAAGCACATTGTAAGGATTGCACCACAGCCAGATTTAGCAATCTTTAAATAATACTTAATTTAATTTTAATTAAAAAGAGGTGTTTATTATTTCCAAAAACTCATTTGGGGCAATAGCAATATTAATTGGCTGCATCATAGGAGCAGGCATATTAGGCATACCATATGTTGTTGCAAAGGCAGGATTTATCACCGGGCTTATAGATATTGTTCTTATAGGAATTGTAATGATGGTTATGCACCTCTATCTTGGAGAGGTTGTTCTTAGGACAAAAGGCAGACACCAATTAGTTGGCTATGCAGAGAAATATCTTGGCAAGACAGGCAAGAACCTTATGTGGTTTGCAATGGTTTCTGTTATTTATGGTGCTTTGCTGGCATACACAATAAAGGAGGGGGACTTTTTTAATGCATTATTCAGCACTTATTTTGGAGGGAGCCCATTTACATACAGCTTAATATTCCTGGGTCTTATGGCTTTTCTGGTTTATTTTGAGCTCAATGTTCTTGAAAAATCCGAAGTCCTTATGGTGTTTATATTGCTTGGTGTGATATCTTTAATATGCTTTTTTGCACTGCCTCATGTTAATATAAATAACCTAAGTTCTTTTAATCCAGGTTCTTTTTTCCTGCCTTATGGGGTTATACTCTTTGCATTCCTGGGCACAGTAGCTGTTCCTGAGATGAAGGAACAGCTTAAGGAAAACAAGGCTTATTTAAGAAAAGCAATTATTATTGGATGCACTATTCCCTTAATAGTGTATATAGTTTTTGCATTTATTGTTGTTGGGGTAACAGGCATAAACACAACAGATGGGGCAATACTCGGACTTGGCCATGCAATTGGCTATGAAATGCTTGTCTTTGGAACCTTATTTGGAATAATAACAATGATGAGCTCTTTCTTAATATTAGCCTTCTCCCTTAAAAAAATGTTTGAATATGATTATAATATAGATAAATTTTCATCTTGGTTTTTGACATGCTCTGTTCCATTGGTTATTTTCATGCTTGGTGTGAAAAGCTTTGTAAGGACTATTGGCATTGCAGGCTCTGTTTCAGGCGGCCTCATGGGAATACTTGTAGTTCTCATGTACATAAAAGCAAAAAAGCTTGGCAACAGAAAGCCGGAATACAGCATTAAAAAGAGCAGTATAATAAGCTGGATATTAATTCTTTTGTTTGTATTTGGGATCATTTATGAATTGTTAAATGATTTTGGGTTGATTAGGATTTGAATTTCCAGGCACTAAAATAAGTATAATTTCAAAACAAAAATTTAGAACTCAATTTTAATCCTAAGGGACTTACAAAATCCCGATTCTTTAATATCTGGATTAAATTGTGAATAATTTAATTCTTTTTTTTCTTTCATTTCACTAATCAAATTAATAAGAGAAGTACAATCTCCAATTTTTCCAGATAAATTGATGAGTACATATTTTCTAAAATTATTCTTTGCAATTGCAATTATTTTATTTTTTATTTCTTGGGGTTTATCTAAATTTGTTGGCGAAACTAAAAGAGTAAATGAATCATATTTATTTACCCATTCATTAAACACTGATTCTACTTCTTTTGTAATTGGCTTTTTTAATTCTTCTATAAAATACTCTATGTCATTAGTTGTTAGCATATTAACAATATTTAATCCCCTCTGACCATACCTTTTTTCAACTTGCTGTTTAATTTCATCGGAATCTCCATGAAGCCCTTTCTGAATTAATAATTGCATCTCCCTGCCTTGCAAAAATATTGCCTGGTCAATTTCTGGCAAACTATTATACAACTGTGTTAAATCGTCATTATCAAATGTAAGATTATAAACACGTTCTGACCTCTCAGGTTCTGTTGAAATGACTACTTTCTTCTTATTCCATAATTTTTCAAAAATCCAAAATGCTTTCTTTTTCCATTCGGGTGGAAGAAGGCGATAAAAAAATAGGATTTGTTTTATTCCAGACAGAATTTGAGTCGGGTCAGAAATAAATTTTGTAACTAAAGATTGAATAACACTAATTCCTAGAATTAATTTATTTTGCTTATTATCTATTTTTTCACTTTCTTGATTATCTTTTATCATAATGATTTTAATGGTGAGTGGTAATATGTTCAGCAAAACAATAAGAAATATTATTTACAAAAGTTGAAGATCCTGGAAGAATTGAAAAACTATCTGAATGAATCTCCTTTTTCGAATATGGGCAAACAATTCTTTTTCCACTCTTTTTTTCTAGAATAAATCCCTCTTTATCCATTACTTTACTAAATAATTCTAAGATAACTCTCTTGTTTGAAGGATTTACTTGTAAAAATTCCATTTTATTGACCTTAATAATTATAATACCTTGTTGTTTGATTATATTCTTTATAAATGTTTCTTTTTTGAAACCGCATTATTTCCGTCACGTTTTTTATAAATCAGAAAGAATCATTGTCATTCATCTGCAAACTGAAGTTTGCAGTATTCTGACAATTTTTGATAAAATCCCGGAATATTTTTGCAATAAACGTGCTTTCATTTGCTTTCAAAACATAACATTTAAATATTTCCTGTTATTTACATAATCTATGGCAAACAAACTGATTAATTTAAGGATGAATGATAACCTAATAAAAGAATCAATGTATATAGCGAGAGAATTTGGGTTTAACAATATACAGGATTTAATAAAGGAATCACTGAGAAATACTATATGGGAATATAAAAAGAAAAAAGCCCTGGTTTGGCTGGAAAGGAACTTTGCTTCAATGGAAAAAACAAAGATGCTTACTAAGAAAGAAAAACAAGAACTTTTTGAGAATTTCAGTGAGAAAAAATCTGACAATATATTCAAGAGGCTTAAGATAAAGCCTGACGTGGTTTAGATGTTTAGTCAGAAAATCTTACGATAAAAAATTATAAAAAGAAAAAGTTAAAAAAATAAAAAATTA
>CAYWLA010000016.1:0-18140 GCA_964458955.1 uncultured Methanosarcinales archaeon | reverse complement strand
CTTTTTATCTTTTTTTTGCTCATTTCATTGATAAATAAAGACTTTTTAATTTTAGCAGGGATTACTGTTTTTGCTATGTACTTATTCCAATTAAATGAAATTAAGTTCTTTTTAAGCAAGAAGAAGACATTTATAGGACTGTTTTTACCATTTCTAGCTCTATTTAGGTCATTAGGATGGATAAATGGTATTATTAATTTTTATTTTGCTAAACGTTTATAAAATATGAAAATTTCTTACATTGAACCTATTGGTCAGAATAAAAAACAAGCAGAAAGAATTTTTGGATGTAGTTATACAAATTATGCTTTTCCCAATATTTATATATTAATTATTTTAGCTCTTTTAAAGAAGAAATATGAAGTTTATTATAATCAAGATTTTTTGTATTTTAAAAACGACGATTCATTTAGGCGTTTTATTTCTTCAGATAAAAGCGATATTTACTTAATATTTTCTGTTAATTTGTCTATGGAGACAGATATTGCTTTTGCGAAAAGGATTCTAGAAATTGAAAAAGATAAAATTATTATATTTTTAGGTCCGGCACCTACTTTTTTTACTGATAAATTTATTATAAATAAAAATACTTATGTAGTAAGAGGTGAACCAGATATTACGACGGTTGATTTAATAAATGCCATTGCAAACAAAAAATCCTTAGAAGACATCAAAGGAATTTCTTATTTTGAGCAAAATAAAATTGTACATAATGAAGCTAGGGATATTATTGATGACTTAGACTCTCTTCCATTTCCTGAAAGGCACTTAATTAAAAGAAATAAATTTTATAACCCTAAACTTGGCTCTAAGCCATTTACAATAATGCTTACCTCTAGAGGATGTCCTCATCGATGCATATATTGTGTGCCTTGCGCTTTAAGTTTTTGTAGAGAACTTGAATTTAAAAAAACTCACGAAACAAAACCACCAGTAAGGCTAAGAAGTGCTTCTAATATTATTAAAGAATTCAAATTATTGAAGAAAGAAGGATATAAATCCATAAGTATTATGGACGATCAATTTGTTTTGGGCAAAGAAAGGATTTTAGAAGTTTGTAATGGAATTAAGGGCCTTAATCTAGTCTGGGGGTGTTTATCTAGAGCAGATCATTTAGATGAAGAAATCGTTAAAGCTTTAAGTGAAGCCGGTTGTAAATATGTGGATATAGGAGTTGAATCTTTTGTACAAGAAATATTAAATTATACAAAAAAAGATGAAACAGTAGAAAAACTTATCGAAGGAATTAATTTATTGAAGAAATATAAGATTTTTGTTAAACTGAACATATTATTGGGTGCAAGTCCTTTGGAAACGAAAGACACAATTAAGGAGACTCTTAAAAAAATAAAAGAAATTGATCCTGATCAAGTTATGTTTAATGTTTGTAGCCCTTTTCCAGGAACAGAGTTTTATGATATGGCGAAGGAACAAAATTGGATTACTGGTGGGGATTATGTAGCAGTAGATGTGGCACGTTCTGCTAATATAAACTATCCTCATTTATTAAGTAAAGAATTACAAGAGATTGTTCATAAGGCTAATTTGCAATTTTTTTTATCTCCAAAGTTTATCTTTAAAAATATAGTAAGATTAAAAAATCCTTTTTCTATTTTTGAAGCCATTAAAGCAAATTTAAAAAAGTTGTTTCAATAAATAATTCTTTAATAAAATAAATTAAGCAAAATTTGTTTGTTCTCTTAAATAAATTAAAAATATACAACCTTAAAATAATTATGGAAGAAAAAACAATAAAACCTAAAAGAATTTTAGTCACAGGTGGAGCGGGTTATATAGGTTCAGTTTTAATCCCAGAACTTCTAAAAGAAGGCTATGAGGTAACTGTCATTGATAGTTTTATATATCATCAGGCTTCTTTATTAGATTGTTGCTATGACAAGAATTTAACTATAGTTCGAGGTGATGCTAGAGACGAAAAATTAATTTTGAGATACCTAAAAAATGTAGATTATATTTTTCCTTTAGCTTGTCTGACTGGTGCTCCTTTGTGTGACAAAGATCCGATTATGGCGAGAGATACTAATTTAGAGGCAATAAAAATGCTGTTGAAGATTCGTAACAAGAATCAGAGAATTATTTTCCCGACAACTAATAGTGGTTATGGTATAGGCCAAGAAGGAATTTATTGTGATGAAAATACTCCATTAAATCCTATTTCTCTATATGGCCAGCTTAAAACAGAGGCTGAAAAGATGATTTTGGAAGCTGGAAATTCTATTACACTAAGATTAGCCACCGTTTTTGGAATAAGTCCAAGAATGAGATTAGATCTATTAGTTAATGATTTCGTCTATAGAGCCGTTAATGATAAATGCATTGTTCTATTTGAAGCCCAATTTAAGAGAAACTATATTCATGTTCGAGATGTGGCTGGAGCATTTATATATTGTTTAAGAAATTTCGATAAAATGAAGAATCAACCCTATAACTTAGGATTAGATGAAGCTAATTTAAGTAAATGGGAGTTATGTGAGGAAATAAAAAAACAGATCCCCGATTTTGTTTTTATTGAGTCAAAAATTGGAAAAGATCCTGATAAAAGAAATTATATTGTTAGTAATGCCAAGATTAAGAAAGCTGGTTTTAAACCGAGATATTCTTTACAAGACGGAATCGCCGAATCGATAAAAGGATATCAAATTATAAAGAGAAATAAATTTTCTAATATTTAAAAATGCCTCAAAATATTGATTTGTTAATAATTAAACCTGGAAGTCCTAAAATAATGTATGGTGATTTAAGTAAGAGTTTATCTGCAATTGAACCTCCATATTTAGCAGTTTTATTAGCTGCTTTTATCCGAGAAAAAGGATATTCAGTAAAAATAATAGACACTGAAATAGAAGAATTGGACATTGGGAATCCAGTTTTAGTAAATATTATTGTAGCCGGACAGACACCATCTGCTTCTTCTACTCCATTAATGGTTGTTAGCGGAGAAATTATTAAAAAATTAAAAGCAAAAATCCCTGAGATTAAGACAATTCTTACTGGCATTCACCCTTCTGCTCTTCCTGAAAGAACTTTGAGAGAAGAAAAACCAGATTTTATTGGAAGAGGAGAAAATTTTTATACTATCTTAGAACTTTTAAAAACATTAAAATCAGGCAAAAAAACAGAAAATTATAATATTCAAGGATTATGGTATTTAAAAGATAACAAAGTAGTATCAAATGGATGGGGAAGATTAGTTCAGGACCTTGACGAGCTTCCTATTCCTGCTTGGGAGCTTTTGCAAATGGATAAATATCGAGCCCATAATTGGCACTGTTTTGGTCATATAAATGAAAGAACACCTTACGCCGTTATTTATACAAGCTTTGGTTGCCCGTATAATTGTACTTATTGTAATATTCGTGCTTTATATGATAATAAACCAGGAATTCGTTTTCGGAGCGTAGAAAAAATAGTTGAAGAGATAGATTTGTTGGTTAATAAGTATAAAGTTAAAAACATCAAGTTTTGCGATGAATTGTTCGCTATTAATTCAGATAGAGTTAATCAATTATGTGATTTATTAGCCCAAAGAGACCAGGATTTGAATATCTGGGCTTATGCCAGGATAAACACTGTGAATGAAAGAATATTAAGAAAGATGAAACGAGCAGGGATAAATTGGCTTGGTTATGGAATTGAATCTGGGAGTCAAAAAATTAGAACAGGCGTTTCCAAAGCACAATTTAAACAGAATGAAATCAAAAAGATTGTTACAATGACAAAAGATGCTGGTATTTATGTGGGCGGTAACTATATATTTGGTTTACCTGATGACAATCTTAAAACAATGCAAGAAACTTTGGATTTAGCAAAAGAGCTAAATTGTGAAATGGCAAACTTTTATACAGCTATGGCTTATCCGGGTTCTAAATTATATGAACAATCTCTGGAGCAGGGAATTAAATTGCCTGATACTTGGTTAGGTTATGCTCAACTGAACGAAGAAACCTTTCCTCTGCCAACCAAATATTTATCCAGTAGCGAAGTTTTGCGTTTTCGTGATAAGGCTTTTCAAGAGTATTACAGCAGCCCAAGATATTTAGAAATGATTAAAGAAAAATTTGGTCAAGAAACCGTAGGACATATTAAAGAAATGTTTGAGTATAAAATTAAAAGAAAATTTGCCTAAATTAATAAATCAAAAATATGGTAAGCAAGACAAACAAAATGGATTGGGCAAATCTTGGCGAGATTCCTAATTTATTTAACACTATTAGTTTAGAAAAACGTTTAGAAATCTTTAGGAAAATATGTTTTATTAGATATTTTGAGAAAGAGGTGATAAAGTCTATTGATAAAGGATTAATCAAATGTCCCGTTTATCTTTCGATAGGGCAAGAGGCGGTTTCTTCTACAGTTTCTGCTTTTTTCTCGAGCGATTTAATATTTGCTCAACATAGGGCTCATTCTGTTTATTTGGCATTTGGAGGAGATCCCGGAAAACTGATAGATGAGTTGTTGGGGAGAGATTCTGGGTGCTCTCAGGGAAAAGGAGGTTCTAATTGTATTCAGGATAGTAAAATTGGCATGGTGGGCCATCATGGACTTATAGGAGAAAATGTTCCTCTTGCTGTAGGAGCAGCTTTAGGAGACAAAAGTAAAAAAGTAGTTTGTTTTTTTGGTGATGGAGCAGCAGAAGAGGATTATGTTTTTTCTTCAATTGGTTTTGCTATTACCCATAGACTTCCGATATTGTTTATTTGTGAAGACAATGATTTATCTATTTTAACTAAAAAAGCTGATAGAAGAAGTTGGAAACTGGTTGATGCTATCAAAGCTATCGGGATGTCCTCTATTGATATCACTGATGACCCTTGGTTAATTTCTTATTATGTAGAGCAATTTAGCAAGAATCTGCCAGGCTTTATTAATTGTAGGACCTGCAGACATTATTGGCATGCAGGAATAGGAATTGATTCTGAGCCTAAATGGGATAGATTAAAAACGATTAAGGAACAGTTTTTATCCAATGGATTTAAAAAAGATATTGAGAAAATAGAAAATGAAACTAAACAAAGCATAGAAAAACTATGGAAAAAACACTTAGAGAAACAATAAAAGAAATAACCAGAAAACATTTAACTGAAAATAATGGAATAATCTTAGGGGAATGTTTAAGTGCGGTAGGATGGGTTAACAATACTGTTCCTGATTGTAAGAATTTAGTGGAATTACCAATGATAGATGTTGCTGGAGCGGGAATAGCAGTTGGAACAGCATTAGTTGGAAGACGTCCCATTTTTGTTATTAGATTTCAAGATTTTCTTTTTTTAAATTCAAGTATGCTTGTAAATTATGCTGCGAAAACAAAATATCTTTTTGGAAAAAAGACTCCTATTTTTGTAAGAGCTATTGCGTCTGAAGGAAATGGGGTGGGGCCCGTGCATTCCGGGATTTTCCATAATATTTTTATGCATATGCCCGGCTTTAGAGTTTGTGCCCCAATGACTCCCGGAGAATATAAAAAGATCTGGAAAGTTTTCATGGAGAATGATGATCCAATGCTAGTAAGTGAATGTAAAAGGAGCTTTGATCAAAAAGAAGAAATGAAGAATATAACAGTTTCTGATGCAGATATCACTATTTACGGTATTTCTGCTACACGTTTTAATATAATGGAGGCTGTTGAAGAATTAAAAAAAGAAGACATAAAGTGTAATGTAGTTCATATTTTATGGTTAAAACCTCTTGATTTGTCTGAATCTCTAATAAATCCATTAAAGCAGAGCAAAGTAGGATTAGTTGTTGATTCTGGTTTTGAAATAGCAGGAGCATCACAGTCCATAGCATATGAACTGGCGAATAAAACAAATTATTTTGTTAAAGCACTTGGCGCAGAAGACAAATCAGTGGGTACTGCAGAAAGATATGAGAACGGAACTCCTAAAACTGAAAAAATTGTAGAGATTGTAAAGAAGTTGGTTAAAAATAAAAAGAGAAAAAAATAAATATTATTTCTACTACTATGAAAAAAGCCTTGATAATAACAGGTAAATTGGTTCAAGATCACGAATTTATCTATCCTTATTATAGATTAAAAGAAGATGGATTTGAGGTAGATGTTGCTACAAAAAATGGAAAAGAGGTGCTTGGCGCTATTGGAGTAAAAGTTCCCGCAACAAAAAGCTATGAAGATATCAGGATAGATGATTATAACTTATTAATCATACCAGGGGGTGCAAAGTGTATGGAGTATTTAAGACAAGAACAAGGAGCTTTAGATTTTATAAATCAATGGAATTCCAAAGGTAAAATTATAGCAAGCATATGTCATGGAGCGCAGTTATTAATTTCTGCAAAAATTATTAAAGGCAGACGGGTTTCAGGATATTACAGTATAAAAGACGATATAATTAACGCTGGAGCAAAGTATGTAGATGCACCTTTTGTTACCGACGGGAACTTGGTTACTTCCCCTCATTATAAACATTTGGGAGATTGGATGAAAGAAACACTTAGATTGTTTAAAGAAAAAAATGATTAAAACAATTAAAAATTCCAAATTGGATAACGAAAAATTAGATGGGTGCCAACCCATATTGAACGATAAATTAAAAGGATTTGATTTTTCTAAAGTAATAGTAAAAAAACCTTGGGGATATGAGTATTTAGCTTACAATGGAAGTGAAGTTTCTATTTGGATTTTAAAAATTAGGAGAGGTGCGGCAACGTCAATGCATTGCCATCCAAACAAAAAAACTACTTTAATAGCATTGTCTGGAGAAGCAATGCTTTCTACTTTAAATAATAGTTTTCATCTCAATGAGGGAGACGGACTTTTATTGGATAAAAAAGTGTTTCATTCTACCAAAGCTGTTCTAGATTATATTATTGTAATGGAAACTGAAATCCCTTCCAATAAGACTGATTTAGTTAGGTTGTATGATAAATACTGCAGGGAGTCAAAAGGTTATGAAGAACAAAATGAAATGTGTTTTGATTTAAAAAAGTATGAACCTGTTTTATTTAGTGAATCAGAAGAGAAAAAAATTGGAAAAATGTGCATCAGCGTAGAAAACTTTCAGGACAATTCTTCTCTATGGAATAATTTAAAGTTATCTGGGGATATGATAATACTTTTGTTATCAGGCGAGATGTTTAATGAGAAAAACAAAGAGTTTTTTAGTGCCGGTGATATATTTGAAATAAATAGCCCAGGAGGAATAGACAATCTAAAAATAAAAAAATCTGTAAAAATTTTAAAAATTGTAAAAAATGAAAAAACAGATTAAAGCGATTTTATTTGATTTTGATGGAGTACTAGCTAATACCATGGGGGATAATTTTTTAGCTTGGCAGAAAGTCTTCAGAGATTATGGAATTGATATCAAGAAAGAAGATTATTTTCCTTTGGAAGGGATGAAATTAATAGAAATTGCTCAAAAAATATCTAATAAATACAAAATTCATCCTGACCCAAAAATCCTTGTTAGCCTTAAAAATAAGTATTATTTGAAAGACCATTCTTTGTTCTTTTATCCAAGAGTTGAGGAATTAATAGATTTGTTAAAAAGCAACAAATGTTTATTGGCTATAGTTTCTGCTTCCCCAAGAAAAAAATTACTAAGGACTGTTCAAGCAGAATTTTTAAAAAAATTTGACACTGTTATTACTGGAGACAATTCAGGAAAAGGAAAACCAAGTCCAGAGCCATACTTAAGTGCTGCTAAGAATTTAGGAGTTTTGCCAAAAGATTGTCTTGTTATAGAAAACGCTCCTTTAGGAATAAAATCTGCAAAAAAAGCTGGAATTTATTGCATTGCTATTTGCTCTACCCTTGATAGACAATTTTTATCTGAAGCTGATGAAGTAATTAATAGATTTGAAGATATTGAAAGATTAGAAATGATTAAGTCACTAATAAATAATTGAAACTATAATTATTAGTATTGATAGGACACTAAATTAAGAGAAATTAATTTTAAAATAATATTTTATGAAGGACAATATAAAAGAATTTTTAAAAAAAAGACCATTTCTTTATAAAATAGCTGTAAAGTTTCGGTTTTTAATTGAACTAATCTCTAAAAAGATTGGGTTTGAGTTTATGAAATTGATTGGAAGGCCTTATTTTGGTTCCTATCTTTGTGCTTGTCAGATGTGGCCAGACCGTCATTCGATTATGCGTAAGTTAATTGAGCAAGAATTAAAGATGGGAGACTCTTCATATAAAGTTCTTGAAATTGGGTCTTGGGCAGGTCAGAGTGCAATTTTATGGGCTTCGGTTTGCAAGGAAAAGAAAAAAGGGATGGTATTTCTAATTGATACTTGGAGAACAACTGATAATGCACCTGAAGCAATGAAGTGGGCTGTGAAAAAAAACAGAATTTTCAAACTTTTTTTGCACAATATAGAAAAAAGTGGCGTTAAAGACTATATTGTTCCTATCAAAGGTGCAAGTGATACAATCGCAGAAATACTACAACCAAATATATTTGATTTAGTTTATATTGATGGAGATCATGCCTATACTCAATTTAGAAAGGATTTATTAAATTATATGAAAGTGGTTAAAACTGGTGGAATTATTTGTGGAGATGACCTTGAGTTGCATCCAAATGAAATAGATATCCTACATGCAAAAGAACATTGTGAAGAAGATTTTATCCTTGATTTAAAATCAAAAGTATATTTTCATCCTGGTATTGCATTAGGAATAAACGAAGTTTTTGGAGATGTAAGTATGAAGAACGGATTTTGGGTTATGAGGAAAGTAAAAGATGAATGGAAAACCGTGAATTTATAATCTATAAGATCAAGTAGAAAATAATTATGATAATTAGTAGGACACCATTTCGAATATCATTTTTTGGTGGAGGAACCGATTACCCTATTTGGTATCGAGAAAATCAGGGAGCAGTTTTATCTACAACAATTGATAAATATTGCTATATTACTGTTCGCTATCTTCCTCCTTTTTTCCCTCATAAATACCGAATTATTTATTCAAAAATTGAGACGGTAAAAAATATAGAAGAAATTTTACATCCAGCAGTCAGAGAAACGTTAAAATTTTTAGATGTTGATAAAGGGATAGAGATTCATCACGATGGTGATTTGCCTGCCAAAACAGGTATGGGCTCTAGTTCAGCTTTTACCGTCGGATTACTTAACTCCATTTATGCTTTAAGGGGTATTATGGTTCCAAAAGATCAGTTAGCTAAAGAAGCAATTCACATAGAAAGAGATATTTTACAAGAAAACGTAGGAAGTCAAGATCAGATAGCTACATCCTACGGAGGGTTTAATAAAATAAATTTTAATGGAAATGATAAATTTAGAATAGAACCAATTATTATAACAAAAGATAAAACAAACCAGTTAGAAAATCATTTGATGCTATATTTTACAGGTTTTTCGCGCATTGCTTCGAAAGTTGCTCAAGCCCAGATTAAAAATACTCCCCAGAAAAAAAGAGAATTAACATTGATGTATCAAATGGTTGATGAGGCGATAAGCATTCTTACTGAAAATAAAAATATTTTGGAGTTTGGGAAATTGCTTAATAAAACTTGGAAATTAAAAAGAAGTATTAGTAATAAGATATCAAATCCGATAGTAGATAATATTTACGAAACAGCATTAAGAGCAGGAGCTATAGGTGGAAAGCTTTTAGGAGCTGGTGGTGGTGGATTTATGATTTTCTTTGTTCCTCCAAAAAAACAACCAAAAGTTAGGGAAGCTTTGAAAGTATTACTGGAAGTGCCTTTTAATTTTGAATCGGAGGGTAGCCAAATTATTTATTATAATTCTCAATAATATGAAAATTCCTTTTGGTACAATTTCAATAACTCAGGGATCAAAAGATTCAATAAATAAAATTTTAGATTCTGGCAGAGTTTCTAGTGGAAAATATGTTAGACAATTTGAAGAAAGATTTGCTAAGCTAATCGGTGTTAAGGAGGCAGTGGCCGTTAGTAGTGGAACCGATGCTGATATTTTGGCCTTAGCAGTTTTACATGATTTTGGTGCAAAACGTAATGATGAGATTATTCTTCCCGCCTTATCTTTTGTTGCTACTGGCAATGCTGTTTTACATGCAAGATTTAAACCGGTATTTGTTGATGTTGAAAGAGAAACATTAAATATTGATGTAAAAAAAATTGAAGAAAAAATCACTGAAAAAACCAGAGCTATTTTACCAGTTCATTTAATGGGGAAACCAGCTGATATTGATGCTATCAATAAAATAGCAAAGAAATACAATCTTTATGTTATTGAGGATGCAGCCGAAGCTTATGGAGCAATTTACAAAGGAAGAGATATTGGAACTTTAGGAGATATGGCTGCTTTTAGCACTTATCTAGCTCATATGGTAAGCACCGTTGAAGGTGGAGTAGTGGCGACCAATAGACCTGATTTTGCCGAAATTTTAAGATCCTTAAGATCTCACGGTAGAGCCTGCAAATGTAAAGTTTGTACCTTAAATATTAAGGGAGGTTATTGTCCTAAAAGATTCCAATACGGTGAAGATATCAGATTTTTATTTGAGAGAATTGGCTATTCTTCAAAAATGAACGAATTAGAAGCGGCAGTTGGTTTAGGGAATTTAGATATTTACAATGAGATTTTAGAGAAAAGGAGAAAGAATTTAATCAGTTTAAGAAAGAAATTTGAAAAATTTAAACCTTACTTAACAACAATCAAAGAAGGCGAGGATGAAAGAATTGGGCCCCATGCCTTTCCAATAATTATTCAAGAAGGAGCTCCTTTTGCTAGAAAGGAATTAGTTAATTTCTTAGAAAAAAATGAAATTGAAACCAGGAGTTTATTTTCCTCAATGCCAACTCAGTGTCAGGGATTTTCTTTTTTGGGATATAAATTGGGTGACTTTCCAAACGCTGAATATATTGGAACGAATGGTTTGCATATTGGAGTTCATCAGGATTTAAATGAAGAGCATATTAATTATTTTATTGAAACAGTAGATAAATTTTTAACCCAGTATATAAAATAATGAAAAAGAATTCCTTGATTTATGTAGCATGCCATCGGGGATTTATTGGTTCAGCAATTGTTAGAAAACTGAAAGAAAAAGGATATAAAAAGTTTTTGTTAAAAACTGATTTAGATTTAACTAATCAAGCGGCGGTAGAAAAATTCTTTAAAAATTCAAAACCTGAATATGTTTTTCTTCCGTCCATTAAAGAAGGGGGAATATTGGCAAACACCGTTTATCCAGCCGATTTTATTTATCAAAATATAATGGCTCAGAGTAATGTTATTAATTCAGCTTATAAATATGGTATAAAAAAATTGTTGTTTTTAGGGAGTGCCTGCTCTTATCCCAAATTTTGTCCCCAACCGATAAAAGAAAAATATTTGTTAACTGGATCCATCGAGTCGACTAATGAACCTTATGCCATAGCCAAAATAAGTGGGATAAAAATGTGCCAAAGTTATAATAAACAATATAAAACAAATTTTATTTCAACTATTCCAACTAATACTTATGGTCCTTATGATAATTTTGGAAAGGAGGGCCATGTGATAGCTGGATTAATTAAAAAATTCCATCAGGCGAAAATGAAGAATGGAGTTGTAAAAATTTGGGGGACAGGAAAACCAAAAAGAGGATTCTTCTATATTGATGATGTTGCCGATGCCTGTATTTTTTTAATGAATAAATACAATAAAAATAAGGTCATAAATATTGCTGGCGGTAAAGAAGTTTCAATAAGGCAGTTAGTTGACATTCTTAAAAAGATTACTGGTTTTAATGGAGAAATTATTTATGACACTAAAAAACCAGATGGAATTCCGAGAAGGTTATTAGATTCAGCTAAAATTTTTAAACTTGGTTGGCAACCAAAAATAAAATTAGAAAAGGGCTTGGAATTAACATATAAATGGTACAAAGATAATTATAAATTTATCCAAAAAAAATGAATAAAAATCTTTTAATCAAACAAGCGATAAAAAATACTATAAAGATAAAAACGAATATTTTGAAGAACGGAGGAACTTTAAAATTGATTGATCAAGTTGCTGAAGAAATAATAAGAGCATTTAAAAACGATAAAAAAGTTCTTCTTTGTGGAAATGGCGGTAGTGCAGCTGATGCCCAACATATTGCCGCTGAGTTCTCGGGAAAATTTTATTTTGATAGAGAGCCTCTTTTTGCTGAAGCTTTGCATACAAATACCTCTTTTTTAACTTCTGTTGCCAATGATTTTTCTTATAATGAGGTTTTTGCCAGAGCTGTTAAAGCTATGGGTAGGAAAGGGGATATTTTAATTGGGATTTCAACTTCCGGAAATTCTATAAATGTAACAAAAGCAATTGAAATGGCAAATAAAATGAAAATGGTGAGCATTGGTTTAAGTGGAAAAACGGGTGGAAAAATGAGAAACATTTGTAAATATCTAATTAAAGTACCATCAACTGATACTCCCAGAATTCAGGAATCTCATATTCTAATAGGTCATATTATTTGTGAAATAGTAGAAAAAGAAATTTTTGGCGACAAAGATATAAAAAAAATATGAAAGCAGTAATTTTAGCAGGTGGAAAGGGAACTCGTTTAGCTAAATTGACAAAAAATGCCCCTAAGCCTTTAATAAAAGTAGGTGGAAAACCAGTTATTGAGCATCAGATTTTACTTTTAAGAGAATATGGTATTAAAGAAATTTGGATACTTTTAGGGTATTTTGGTGAAAAAATAAGAGAATATTTTCAAGATGGCAAAAAGTGGAAAGTGAAGATCCATTATTATCAAGAAGAAAAACCTTTGGGCACAGCTGGTGCTCTTAAGGTATTGGAAAATGAAATAAAAGAAGATTTTTTGGTTTTTTCTGGCGATGTGATGATGGATTTTGATTTAAAAAGATTTATTAATTATCATCGTCAAAAAAAAGGTATTGCTTCAATTGTCGTTCATTCCAATGATCATCCATTTGATAGTGATTTAGTTGAAGTAGATAAAGAAGGACAAATTATCTCTTTATTAAAAAGGCCTCATTCTCCTGAACTAACCTTTCGTAATTTAAGCATTGCTTCCGCATATATTTTTTCACCTAAAATATTTAAATATATTCCCATTAAAATAAAATCTGATATTGAAAAAGATATATTTCCTCTAATTTTAAAATCAAAAGCGAAGATTTATGCTTATAATAGCCCAGAATATTTTAAAGATATTGGCACACCTGAAAGATTGTTTAAAGTAAGAAAGGATTATACTCTAGGCAAAATTAAAAGACTTAATCTAAAACAAAAAAGAAAAGCTATTTTTCTTGATAGGGATGGGGTAATTAATGAAGAAGTTGATCAGCTTTGCAAGGTAGAAGATTTAAAAATTTATGATTCTACGGCAAAAGCAATCAAAAAGATTAATGAAATAGGAGATTTGGCTATCATTATCTCTAATCAGCCAATGATTGCTAAGGGGTTTATGACAGAAAATGATCTGAATGGAATCCATAAAAAAATAGAGACAGAATTGGGTAAAAAAGGAGCTAAAATAGATGCTATTTATTATTGCCCTCATCATCCTGACATAGGATTTCCTGGTGAAATACCGGAGCTTAAAATTAAATGTAATTGTCGAAAACCAGAAATAGGACTTTTTCTGAAAGCAAAAAAAGATTTTAATATTGATTTAAAAAATTCTTATTCAATCGGTGATAAAACCAGTGATATCTTAGCTGGCAAAAGAGCTGGCTGTAAAACTATTTTAGTCAAAACTGGTTATGGAGGAAAAGATAAACTATTTAATGCGAAACCAGATTTTGTCGCCAAAAATTTATCAGAAGTAATTAAAATAATCTATGCTTAATTCAATAATCAAAATTAATAATTTGTCTAAACATTACCAAGTGGACAAAACAAAAATAGTCCTTATATACCCAAGAGGCGGAGATATAAAACGAGGTATACCGCTTGCCTTTGGTTATCTTAAAAGTAATGCAGATGCTGACAAATATGATATCAAAATCATTGATTGTACTCTCGATGACATAGACCCAAGTTCACCTGATTTTATAGTGAGAATAAAGCAAATAAGTCCTGACGTAGTGGGCACTTCTTCCTGGTCGGTTAATTTTCCTGAAGCTTTAATGATACTAAAGACAGTAAAACAAATCGATCCTAATATTACTACGATTTTTGGTGGGCCTCATGCTACTGTCTTTGCGGAGAAAGTAATTAAGAATGAGGAAATTGACTTTGTGTTTAGAGGTGAAGCAGAGCTTTCTTTCCCAGTTTTTTTGGATGAGTTTAATAAGAAGAACCCCAATTTTTCAAAAGTAAAAGGGCTAGTTTATCAAAATGAAAAGGGTGAGACTATATTTAGTGAAATTGCAAGGATTGAAAATCCAGATGATGTTAAAATTCCTGATTATAGCGCAATAAATTTAGAGCGATACATTGAAAAGGGCTATCGTTATAACAATTCTAAAGAAAGAAATGCTCCAATTTGGGCAACAAGGGGCTGCCCATATAGGTGTGCTTTCTGCTCAGTGCCAAGCATAAATGGTAGAAAAATAAGGAAACACAGTATTGAATACATGATTCGGTGGATTAAATTTCTATACAAGAAACATAATATAAGGGGTTTTGTTATTATTGATGATAATTTCACTTTTGACATTGAGTACGCTAAGGCATTTTGTCGGGGGGTAATTAAATTGGGTTATAAAGACATTGAATTTAATTGTCCTAATGGTATTAGAATGCAAAGAGGTAATTATGAACTTTGGAGTTTAATGCGACAGGCTGGATGGTGTACCATTGTTGTTGCCCCAGAAAGTGGTTCTAAGCGAGTGTTACAAAGTTTAAGAAAAGATCTAGACCCCGAAGAAGTTCCGAATATTGTAAAGGATATAAAGAAAGCAAAGCTAAAGGTCCATGGTTTCTTTATGGTTGGTTGCCCCGGAGAAACAAAGGAAGACCTCAAGGAGACGGAATTACTTATAAAGAGGTGCAAGTTTAATGGATTATCAATAACAAATTTTCAGCCGATGCCTGGCACACTAATTTATGATGAGCTAATTAAACGGGGGGAGATTGTTAGTGATTTTTTGCCGGCATTCTTTAGGAAGAGAGTTTATGTTCCCTCCACATTAAGAGATTTTGACCTTGAGAAATTTGTTAGCAGGGTGATAGAAACAAATCATGCTGAAAATATATGGGATAATATCTTTAAAAATATGGGATTTACTCCCCCAAGAATTTTGGGCGGTTTTTGGAAAATGGTCTATCTTTGTTTTGTGTTTTCTGAACCAAGGATCAGAAAAATAATTCCTCGAAGATTAAAGGACTGGATAATAAAACATTTTGCCTAGAGTGGATATAAAAGGTAAAAATTAGATAAAAACATGGCACAAGAGAACAAGAAGCCAAAACTGACGATTATTTCTCCTTCATTAAATACCGGGGAGTTTTTAAGAGAGACGATTGATTCAATCCTCGGTCAATCTTATGACGATTTTGAATATATAATTATTGATGGTGGTTCAATTGATGAAACACTTAGTATATTAAGAGATTACTCTCAAAAATATCCTCAAATTCAATGGATTTCAGAAAAGGATAGTGGATATCTTGAAGCATTTAGGAAAGGACTAGCTATGGCTCAAGGAGAATATATAATGAACTGTTCCATATCTGATGGTTATTTGGATAAAGATTGGTTTCAAAAATGCATAGATACACTTGATAATGACGAAGAAATTTCATTAGTATGGGGATTACAACAATATAAAAATGAAGATGGTTCGTTGGGGGATATAGTATATTCTCAATTCCATAAATCAATGCCTCCTCAAAAGACAAAATTTATATATTACTGGCTAAGCACTTATTTTTGGTTTCCGGAACAAAACTTTTGTGTAAGGAGAAATATTATTAATGAGTGTTTTCCCAAATATGATAATTTAGAGGATCAGCATCGAGATACGGATTCTTGGCTTGAATTTAACTACAATTTTAATACCCAAGGATATTTACCATGTTTTATACAAACTATAGCAAGTTTTGCAAGAATAAATGAAGGTTGCCGATCTCAGAAAGAAGAAAAAAGCGGAATCATTTATTCAAGATTTAAAAATTACGCAAAAAAAATTATAAATTACCAAAGAAAAATAATCTTTGGAATAACAATTCATCAATATAAAAATAGAATGGGGCAATTATTGCCTTATAAATTTTATAGATTTCTTGTTCCAAAATTTATAGTAAGGTATGGATTAGCACCTACTAATATCGTAGTGAACCTATCACGAACAGGATATCTGGAGTATATAAAAAAAAGATTACCAGGAATTTACCAAATTGGCAGAAGGATATTTCATAAGAAGATTTTATAACTTTCTTGCCTTGATTATTATTACATAACACTTTGGTGAATCAGAAAAATCAATTTTTGTTATTGGGCCATAGGTAGCAGCGCTAAAATTTTTTGATAACTTTTTTAAACCACTTTTTAAAATAAACTTTCTCAGATTAAGAAAATCAAATTTTTTTATGGCGTCTTTAATGGTTTTTTTCCAACGAGGCAGTATTACTATTTTAGTTTGACCGAAAATATGTTCTATAGAAAAGTATTTTGATATAATATCAATAAATTCTTTCTTTGTTAGTTCTTTAACATGATAGGGGTTTTCAACCCCTGTTTTTGTAATAGTTTCTTTGTCTGGCGAGGAAATAATTAATAATCCATCTTTTTTCAGTATCCGTGCGAATTCTTTTATCATCAATTCTTGATCTTTTAAATGTTCGATAGTTTCAAAACTGATAATGGCATCAAAATATTCATTATTAAACAATAGCTTTTTTTCAAGATTGGCTGTAACGAAATTAACATTACTAGACTTGGAATTACTTTCAGCATAGATTATCGCTTCTTTGCTTATATCCACTCCAATTATTTTTTTAGCTACTTTGCTAAGTATTTGAGTTCCATATCCTGAACCACAGGCCGCATCTAACACAACCCACTCTGTTTTTAGATAGTTTCTCGCAAAATTATATCGTTCAATGTGCTCCTGTTCTATCTCTTTAGAGATTATATCTTGACCTGGGTAGATTCTTTCTACTATACCAGATTTATTTATGTTTTTTTCTAATAATGGCATTATTTTCTAAAGGTTTTAATATTTTTGTAAAAAGCAATAGCAGATCTTGGTAAGAATTTTTTAATAAAAGATTTAACCCTTTTTTTATTAATGATTTTTTATATTTTGAATAGGTAAGTTTATATTTTATTTCAACATCTTTGTTAATTTTGTTTTTACTTTTTGGTAAAGCCAAAACAATTATTTCCCGTCCGTCTCTGTGAGAACTTAATTTTACAGATAGCTGAAAATTCCACTCTTTTGCCTTTTCTAAAATTATTTTTTCTTGCTCAAAGGGTATCTCAAAGATTACACAATTTCCCATAGAAAATATATTATCCAGCGCTTCAGCGATGTTTTTTACATGGTGAAGCATATTTAGCGCCAAAATAATATCAAACTGTTGTTCAAGCCGCATATTTTCTATTTCTCCCACCTTGAAAAAGACGCTAGATTTTTTACGTAAGCGGATTTCCCGGGCAGTATATACCGCTTCCTTGTTTTTCTCTAAACCGACAATATTTTTAGCGCCGTTTTCTTCAATTTTGAAGCTGAAGTATCCGTGAAAACAGCCGATATCCAGTACAGACTTATTTTTAAAATTCACCAGATTTTTAATTCTTTCCCAGGTTTTTTCGCTTTCAGAATATCCCTTTACAACAATTCCCGATGGGAGCTCTATTCTTTGATAATATTTGTCATAATTTTGTTTTTCTAATTCTGTAAGAAAAATAAGGTCCAGCCATCTTTTTTCCCAATCCTCTTTTTTAATAAATTCCAACTCATTATTAGTAGTGTCAACTGTTATTAAATTATCGTCCAAGCAAGAAGAAGTGAAGAATGAATACGCTATTAATCTCCTGATTTCTTTTCCATCAAGAACTGTTTCGTATTCGTTTTTTTTGCGTTTTTCATCCTGTCTTTTTCCTATTATGTGCGGAGCGGCAAAACAAAAATAGACTTGAGTTTTAAGGTTTAATTTTTCCGATATATACTTTAGATTGCAGCTAGTGGTAAAGCCGTCCAAAATGAATGTATTGGTTTTGGGTTTTTCCACAATGCCTTTAA
>CAYWLA010000015.1:0-18770 GCA_964458955.1 uncultured Methanosarcinales archaeon | reverse complement strand
GTTCGTCTGTTGGAATAAATTCTCCATTAGCATACGAAAGCATAAATCTTTATTTCTCAATTAATTTTTGACCTTTTGGTTTTATAATTTTCTCAACTTTATCAACAGTTATCCAAGCAGACATTGATCCAAAACCAGTTTTATCTATATTAAATGGCTTTATTTTCTCTACATTATTAAAGAAAACAAGAATACAATACTTTTTCCCTGAAACATATCGTTTTATTTCTGGCATTATGTCGCTTGTCCCCAAATCTGCTTTTCCATATTTAGATAATATTTCTTTAGTTTTCTCTGGAATAAGATTATCTAATTGAAGCACTTTTGTTACCTTAACCTTAATGCTCACTGGTTCTCCTGAATCTTTAAAATAAACCGTGTCTCCTGGCTTTATTCTATCCCAAGGACTATGTTTCGCCTTATACCATCTTGATTCTACTGTTTTCTCTCCAGTTAAAATTTTATCAGTCAAACCCCACGATTTTTTCATTATGGCTACATGTTCCATTTTACTCCATATCTCAATAATTTTATCTATTTGTTTCAATTTTCCTTCCAATGATCTAAAAGTTCTGAAACTATAGGCCCTTTTTGATAATTAAGATTGCAAGGAAATTCTTTGCAATTAAAACAGATATCAACAGCTTTTTTGTTTGCGCATTCTGGAAGCGGACAAAATTCGTTTGGTTCACATCCTGGGCATTCTTTTTTAATATATTTATGGCATTTTCCACAAACTAAACCGCAAACTCCAATTTTTAATTCATCTTTTTTCATAAATTTTTATTTTTCAATTAATTTTCGATCTTTTCTTAATTCTACCAAAAATTACCTCAAAAGCGATCTTTATATCTTAATATTAACTAATTTTGCCTGAGTTATCTCTATCAATCTCCGAGAACCAATTTTAAACACCGAAAATGGTGTTCCGGCAGCACACCAAATTTCTTGATAATCCAAAAGGTCTTCATCCAAGAATATGCGTTTTATTCTTTCTTGGTGCCCAAAAGGAGGAACCCCGCCAATAGAAAAACCGGTTTTTTCATAAACAAAATCTGCATCAGCTTTTTCTATTCTTTCACCTATTAACTTTTCTAATTTTTCTATGGAAACTTTATTTTTACCGGAAGTAATTACTAAGATTGACTCATTATTCGATCTAAAAATAATGCTCTTTCCAATCTTACCAATTTCCACTCCTATTTGATCAGCTGCTTCTTGAGCTGTTTTCGTAGAATCATCAAAAATTACCACATTATTTTCTAAATCGTATTCCTGAAGAATCTTTTTAAAATCTATGTCCATTTTTATTTATTTATTTTAATTCCATTTACGACATTGAATATCGTTAATTTTATTTTATAATTCAAATTTTATTTCTCAATTAATTTTTGACATTCTACGAACTTGCCTTATATTATAGTTTATGGTATTATTTTATACAAATAGCATCTTTGACATTTTAAAATTTGATAGAAAGAGGCAAAAGAGGGGGTGAGGAAATGCAAAATGTCCCTAAAAGGATTCGCAGATGCTGCTACTGCGGCAATAAAACCCATCATAAACTTTGGAAAGATGGAAAGTGTCCGATTTGCGGATCCAACAATGGTTACATAGAGAGTACCCACGGTGCACTAAAAGGAAGATTGATTGAAGAACAAATAAAATTTCTTTCAACAATTCAAAAGCGACAAGGAGGCTGGTAGTTAGTTTCCCAGATCTCCTTGTCCTTACTCTCGTAACCCGGAAAGCCCAAATACTTATAAGTTTTCTAACCAATAGTTTATTGTATTATTTTATATAAATAGCACCTTGATTTTTAAAATTTGTTCAAAATTTGATAGATAAAAAGGAGAAAAATAAATGAAAATCTTTTTTTCTGATAAAATCACAGAGATTCTCTCTAGTATTGAAGCAATTCTCTCTTGTGTACTAGCGCTGCTGGTAATTCTACTAACAATCTCATTTTTAACATCTTTTGTATGTTTGGTTATCACCATGGTTTCCCCAGTTAAAATGATGATGGTAAAAAGCATTGGTATAGCGAGTTCAGATTTTACTATACCTTTGTCCATCGCAATATTTATCATTTTCATGATGGTTTATCATGAAAAGAAATAATAAATTTAGTTTTTAATGCCCGGATCTAATTTGATCTCGGGCATTTTATTTTTCAATTAATTTTTAATTAATATATTTTAATAAGCACAAACTATTGGTTCTATTCCCAATTCTTCTCTTATCCATTCTTTAACATCATACATATCCCCAATCTCATCAATTAATCCATTATCTTTAGCTGCTTGGCCTAACATTGTTGATCCATCAGCTAATTCTCGAACTTTTTCAATATCTAAATTCCTGTTTTCAGCAACTTTTCTTACAAAAATATCATGCAATATACTTACATCTCTCATATAGATTTCTTTTTCTTCAGCTGTTAATTCCTTATCTGGATTTCCTGCATCTTTAAACTTACCAGAAGATAATTGTTGATAAATTAGACCTTGTTCCTTATTTTGCTCAGAATAATCTAGATAGGACATTGTAACTCCAATACTTCCAATATCTGACGCTTCACTAGCATATATTTTATCTGCTCCTGTTGCTATAAGATAAGCTCCAGAAGCAGCGCTTTCTCTTATTAAAGCTATAACCGGTTTTTTCATTCCTTTTAAAGCATTTGATATTTCTTCTGAAGCTACAGGATATCCCCCATAAGAATCAATTTCCACAATTAATGCTTCCATATATTCATCATCTTCAATTGCATCAATATATTTAACTATTTCTTCTGATGAAACCACATCTAAATCTTCAGATTCTTCTGAAGAATATGAATAAGTAATAATATCTCCATGAATACTAATTAACGCCACATTACTATCCCATGGACATTCAATTAATGGAGATTCATCAAAAGAATATGCATCTGTGAAATAATACATATATTGGTCATACCAATACATCATTAAAGTTAAAACTAAACCAATTAAAAGAATAATTTTAAAAACCTGTATTATTTTTTCTTTCATATTTTTTATTAATTTTTGAACTTTTGGTTAAATTTACAAGATTTAACCTCTAGGCTTCTCCGTTTTTTCAATTATTGCAATATAAGGGGAATTTTTAGAGTCAATAAATTTTTTAACCTTCCAACCAGTATCTTTTAGAATCTCCTGCATTTCCTTTTTTGAAACCAATAGATAATCAAACCAATCCCCAATATATTCTTTAAACCTAATTCTAATTCTTAGTTGTCCTGACATTCTGCCTCTTTTTTTATTAAGTTTATGATACTGAAAATGAACAGATCTACCGACTTTTTTATATGGATCATTACTTCCTGCAATTATCAAAGCATTTTCTGCAGTAATTTTGTAAAGTGTTTTTAATAATTTCTTTGCTTTTTTAAAACTACCAAATAACCCAAAATTATTACCAAACATAATTATAGTATCAAAAAAGTTTGGCTTAAATTTATAAATTTCATCTATGGACATAACTCTTGCCTTCTTTACGCCTCTTTTTTTACAAACTTTTATAGACAAAGGAGAGTTATCTATGGCAATTACATCCAATCTTCTTTTTTGAAGATAAAGTGAAACCCTGCCAGCTCCAGCACCAACATCTAAAACCTTCCCTTTAACAAATTTAATAGCTTCTTTTTCATATCTTGACCAATTTTTAAAATCTTGAAAATATGCAGGTGCACCACCAGATAATCCCACAAAACCGTCATCTCTTTCAACGACTTCGTATGACTCTTTTCCATTTAAATAGGCCCAAACTTGTTGACCGTAAGCATCTTTTTCTGATTTCATAATTTTATTTTCAATTAATTTTTCGACTTTTTGGTTGGATTTTTAATTTCTATAAACTGAGCCTCCAAACAACTTATATCAAAAGTTCGAATAATTTCTTAACCACATCTATAACAGACTGGTAAGTAAGAATATCATAGACTTTATTTATTTTTACCCATCTTAACTCATCAATCTCATCCAACTGACTACCTTTAGTCATTTTCTTTACAAATCCCAAATAATAAATATTCGTTTTACTATAAATAACACCGTCTTGTTCAAAATCATATTTCTCTTTAAGAGTAACACCGTTTTTTATCTCAATCTCTTTTATGCCAGTTTCTTCAAATAATTCTCTTTTTGCTGTATCTATAGGTTTTTCGCCTTTCTCTGGCGTTCCTTTTGGTAACCCCCAATAACCGCTTTTTGAGTTTTTTACAATTACAATATAAAAATTACTTTTGCTCTTAAAGATTGGGATAAGACCGTATGATTTAACTTTTATTTTTTTCATTTAATATTTCAATAGTCAACTTTCAATTATTGGTCAAGATTACCATTTTATTTTCAATTAATTTTTGACCTTTTGTTAATTTTTTTCTAATAACTCTCTGCTGCCTTCTCTTGATAAATTGTTAGTTGAATAAAAAATATTAAAGTTAAAAAGGAGTATCTTCAACATTAATCTCTTTTTCTAATTTTGTAGGTTCTAATTTTTTACTAAGCCATCCGTAAAGGCTTGAAACATTAGTTCTGTCCATATTTAAATATTTTTGCTGAAAAAGTTTTTTATAAAAGTCTCTCCACCCCCCTATTTTTACCATTTTATTTTGTGGAAGTTCAAATATTTTCTTTAAGAAGCCTGAAGTAGCCCTCCCTCCACTCGCTTCTAAAACTTGATTAATGGAGTAAGGAAAATGATTCTGAAAAACTGCTTCCAAAACTTCTTCAATTTGATTTGAAGTAAAAAATTCTAAAAGATTGAGTATCTTACCTTCAATTTCTTGTGCATCATCAAAAGTTGAGGCCCTTCTTAAACTTTCAATTAATCTATTTAAAAATTCTTCCATATCTTTATTAGAAGAAAGTATCTTTTGATATTTATTTATATCCTCTATCTTTTTAAGATATTCTTCTATATGACAATCCTGAATTTTTTCCACAATTTTTAATAATTCTGACAAATAATTTTTAACCTCAGGGTAATTACAACTTAATTCTGAAACATGCGAACTTATATCTCTTTTTTGTTTAATAATTCTTAATTGAGTAATAAAATTTGAGTCGATAAGATATAAAGCACCAAGAAAAGTCAAAATTTTATCATCTTTCTCTTCATTGGGCCAATAAAGATTTTCTCTCCTGTAGTGTTTCGGCTTTTGATTAAATATTCCCTCCCATTTCTGAATAAATATTTCTTCGCCAATTATGCCACTGATTTGGTACATTTTCTCATACAAAAATAACATAAAGGTTTTCCATATTAAAATAATGGCAAAATCATATAAATCATTTTCAATCGCTTTTAAAAATTGTTCTTTGTACTTATCACTATTATAAATATGGCCACATAAGTATTCATACTTCCTTTTAGCTTTTTTCTTTCTTTTATCTTCTTTCATGTTTTTATTTCCCAATTAATTCCAATTAATTTTTGGCCTTTTAGTTAATCTTTTTTAACTCTTTGAATTTTTATTTTTGTAAAAAGTTCCAAAATTTCTTCACCTTCATGATATGCCTCTACTAAGGTCTGCTCTATATGGATCACACCACGAAATTTTTTAGGATTAGCGCAATTATGCAAGATATCATTCCTAAATAGATTATGTTCTCTTAGGCATAAAACCAACTTTTGAAAATCTTTTTTGCTTTTATCTTTAATAAAACTAATGCATATGATATTAAAATAACTTATTAATCTAGCGACACTTTGCTCTCCTACAACCTCTTTCAAAGTTTTCTTATCTAATCCCAATTTTTTACCAAAATTACTAATACTAGATCTTATATAATCTTCTAAAAATGAAAATTGTAATATGAAAGCCTCCCACCAATCCTCTTCATTTCTCGCTTCTATCTCTTTTGCCATCACTTCGTCATTAATAGAGACACAATCGTCAAAGAGACTATCCCAAGAATCTTTTGTACATACCAAAACCCTTTTTCTATTTTGATAAACCATATTTTTATAATTAAATTATTTTTTTAATTAATTTTCCGACCTTTTGTTTTTTTTAATAATTTCCGCAAATCTCTGTTCAAATTTTACTCTAGGTACTTGACTACTATAATGAAAAACATAATTTACTTCTATCTCTTTGGGGATAAATGGAAAAACAAATGGCTTAAAACTATTCTCGTAAGTCCTTTTTCCTAAAACAATAATAGATTTCGGTTGTATAATTCTTATTTCCTCAAGTAAAAATGGCAGCCATTTTTGTATTTCTTTTTTTGTTGGTCTTCTTGGTATATCTCCCTTTTTTACAATATCAGTTACATAACTGCCAGTAACCCCATATTTTATCATCATTTCTTGAAAAAATTTATCCCGAGCAGATATATTAAAGTTGCCGTCTAAGCTCGATATGTCTTTTGGTTTACTCATTGATGGCATTTCCGCGATAAACATAAAATCAAACTGTTTAGGTAATTCTTCGGGTAAAAATTTACCGCCTAATTCTTTTGGTGGCTTTAATTTTTCATTCAAACCATTAAGTTTTTTTAGTCTCTTTTCCATAAATTTTTTCACCTAATTTTTTGTTGGCTAAATCATACTTTAAAAAACTCTATCTCGATACCTTTTGATGTCTCAAAATACATCTTGCTGAGATCATACTCACTAGCTAAAATTAACTTGATAACAAATTTCTTATCACCAATGCTCGGAGAAAGCTTAGAATATACCTCCTTTAGATATTGGACTGTTTTACCGACAATACTTTTCGCAAATTCTGGTTTCAAAACATATTTAATTTCAAAAAAATAAATTGCATCTTCTGTCTGTAAGGTCCCATCGGGAGTATATCTAAATTCTGGCTTATCTGGTTGACCATACATAAAATGGATGAGGGTTTTCATCTCACCCCCATATTTTTTTTGGAGATCAGCTAAAATCATAGATTCAATTTTTTCAAAACGGAAAAAGTTTTCTTTTGTAGGACGTTCGTTATTGTCTTGAATATCTTTTTCCACCTTTTCCTTGAAAGTCTTGTACCTAGCGCTAAACAAGCCATCTTTTAGATTAAAAACGATTTCTTGAATATCACTTAGTCTCAGCAAGGCAAAAATTAAACAAAGCGAAAGAAAAACGAGCAAATATTGTCCTCGTACAAAAAAGGCGACAGCAAAGATAGCGAAAATAATGCCGGCTAAAGCCTCTCCTAATCCTTTTGTTGGCCAATATATAACTTCATTTCTTGTCATAATAGTAAATTCCTTTTTCGCAGCGATTCGGAAAATTATTAAATATCTCTAAAACAAAATTATGATAATTTTCTATCATCGATGCTAAATCAATAAATGGAAGACATTTATTATTGATACATATTTGTGAATAATTTTCATTAATATCTAAAAATACAGAACCCTCGAATTTATTTCCTAAAATATCTTCATCAATATGTTCTATTCTATTACGAACATTAGAAACACTATATTCTTTAATCCTGCTAACTATTTCAGCACTCACAAAATTTAGTATATTACTTCTCTTCTCGTTCAAACAAGTAAAAGTTTTTATTGCACGATTTATCGCATTTATACAATTTTCCAAGTGGTCAATCATACTAAATCTGTATGCTAATTTATCTTTGGTTTTAATTTCTTCCATTATATATTCTCTAGAAGTTAAATATTCATCAGCAGCTTTATCAATTAATCTACATAAAAGACGAAAATATAATTGTCCTTCTCTATCCAACACGCTATCAAATCCTCCTAATACAACAATAACTAAACGTTTTATCAAGGATATGTCTCTATGTATATCTGGAATTTCAATATTTGTATTTTTTCTTTTCATAATCAAAATTATTTCTTATTTTTCAATTAATTTTTCGACTTTTTGGTTTAGCTATTTTTGAGTTTGAATTTCAATAGAATTTATAAAATTTCCAAATTTATTTTTAATAAAAAGATTTTCTGTTTTTTTATTGTTTTTCTTTTGAGTACCATATTTTATATGATATTCAATTTTATTACTTCTACAAAAGTCAATAACTGTATTGGCACAATCTTGATAAAAATCTTTATTGCCATTAAACTGACTCGATTTTACATTATAATTTAATTTTCCAAATATAATTTTATCCACAAATGAAATTTCATTTAAGATTTTGGGTAAATTTTGTTTTACTAAATTTGGAGTTGGATAAGGTTCCATACTAATCCAAGTTTTTAAACCTCTATTGTGTAAATACTTTAATGATTTTATTCTTTTTTCGTATGGTGCGGAATATGGTTCAAATGCTTTTTTAAACCCTTTGTCTAAAGATACTATGGTAATTCCATATTCATTATTCTCGCCATATTTCTGAGTATCAATTAAAGTTTTGGGATAAATGCCCTTCGTCAAAACAGTGCAACGAATATTGCCTTGTTTTAATCTTTTAATTATCTTTAAAGTTAGATTTGAAACTTCTGGATATCGATACATAAAAGGATCTGTTGAAAAACAAAGATGAACAAATTTAATCTTATCTTTATATTTAGGGATTTCTTTATCTAATAACTCTAAAGCATTTGCTACAATCTTTGGTTTTATCCAATCTTCATAACCTTTAATAATCCCGCATCTTTTTTTCATCATCATTGCATAGCATGGAAACCTACAGCCATGAGCACATCCCTCTACATGATTAATAGAAAAATCAGCATATTCAACACCACTTTTATATAATAAAGTTTTACGAAGTATTTTCTTCATATCTAAATTATATCATCCTTGGGTTATTTATAAAAATTCTACGATATATTGTGGCAGAAAAGTATATTTCCTTCTTTTTCCTTCGCATTTTACTTTAATTTCTGGGGGTTGAGATTTTTCCATTGGCCCAAGAATTTGTTTTTTATAATGAGTTTCCCTAAATGAAGTCTGAGTAAGTATAAAATTTTCAACTTCGGCTATACTAACGGACTTCCCCTTAAATTCACTTAATAAAATCTTTTTGAGCTGACTATAATTAGGTTCTTCTTCAAATAGCATTGGCTGATTAGGATTATAAGTCGCGTCTGAAAATTGAAACAAACCGCTTTTATCAACTCTCCACATCGCTTCTTTCATTTTCTTTAAACCAGTAATGTTATTCGTTCCAAAAAATAAAAAGTAATCCGTTTTATTAACCTTATTAACCATTTTAAATGAACAAACAAATTTTATACCTGCCTCTTTTTCTAGTTGTTCCTTATAAATGATATGTAGAAACTTTGCTCTTTTTCTCGGATCTTTTTCAGGAATCATTTGTTTCCACTTATCTGTTCCAAATGTTTTAATCAAGCTGGGCCAAAGCCTCTTATCATCTATAAATCTATTTATCTCCTCATACATAAAATTAATCAAAACTTCGCATTTCTCGTTTTGCATAATTCTTTTGATTAAAGAAAATGGTATTCCGGTAAATCCAAAAGGGTCTATAAAAATGAAGGCAGGAGCTATTCTTGTTTTTTGTTCGTCTATATATTTAAAAATTTCAGTTAATGTTTCGTCAAATTTCGCACAAATACATTCTGTTTTTATATTAGAAGGAATTTTTAATGAACTCACTTTTTGTTTAAGATATTCGCACCTTTTTTTATCAGCTTCAATAAAATTCATTATAATTTCTGACTTGATATTTGCTTTATGCTCTAATACTGCCTTGATAGCAATAATTGGCGACCCACATTTTCCGCCAATATATTCACCTGGACCAGCAAAGCCATCAATATAAAGAACTCTACCATTCCATCTAGTCATAATGGGAAGCCAAGCGTCTAAATATTTTCTTAAAATTTCATGCTTTGCCTCTGTATGTGGTTCTATTGGCCAAATTGTATCAGTGATTTTAGACATATTTTGAAGTTTTAATTCTCAATTAATTTTTGACCTTTTGATTTAACTTTGCTCCACATTTTGGACACACAAACTGATCCATCTGTGTATATGGCTTTGGATTCCCTTGATTATCAGTATGAATAACAGAATTAGCAAGATATATACTGCCGCCACTCCCGCATACTTCACACTCAAAATATAAATCTTCCGAGGTATTTAACGGACTTATTTTAATTAACTTTATCATCTTCAATTTTATTAAGTTCTAACCTAAATTTTGATTAGTTATTAAAACTAAATTGAGATTATTTTTCATTTAATTTAAATACCGCTTTCATGATTTCAAAAATAGAAAAAATAATTAGTAGAAATAAAGCTAGTATTAAAATATTAAAAATAGAAAATATTATTTTTGAATTATTATTAACTAAATTATTTAGATCTGATCTAAAAATTAGCAGCAGGAAAATAATAGTAAAATCGATCAAAATAAAATAAATATTATGCTTTATCTCTTTTCGGGTATCATTAAAAATTCCAAATTTCCCATTTTTCCCTTCAACTGTATTTAACTGACCAATCAAAAAAATAACTGCCGCTATATTAAAACCTACTAGGGAAGCAAGCGTGGGAATAAGTTGATTATTAAAAAAATTATTTAAAAAATTATTATTGGTTAAATAATTCATAAAAATAATAAATGATGAAATGATTAAAGACAAAAATAAATGACCAAGAAAAATCATAAATCAAATATTTTATTAAAAATTGAAAAAAGTTCTTTTTGCCCTAAGTCTTTACTTTTTATATCTATTTCTAAGTCTTTTATTGTTTTCGTCACAGTTTTTTCTTTACTGCTTATAACTTTTTTACCTTCTTTAAGATAAATTCTATATTCTCCTCCACCTTTAGCAATATAATCGGCACCTTGTTTCATTAATTTATTATTTTCTGGGATATTAATACCTTCATATGGATTTTCAAGCTCTATTTTAGTCTTTGTTATTCCATAATCCTTTTGTGCGCTTTTTAAATCATCTTCCAATTCATTATCTAAATTAAATAAATTTGGCACATTAAAAATCAAAGATAATTTTTCTATCTTTTTCCCTTTATTAACCTTTACAATATCCCAAAAGTTCTGCACTTGAGTTACAGGACTAATAGACATAATGTAGCCGCTTGGGAATATACAAAGATTTATTTTTTCTGCAAATGCTTTTAGCTGTGAGTAGGGATTTCTAAATATAGAACTCTTATATTCAAATGCTATTCTTTGACCTTTATTAGAATCATTGTCTAAATTAAAGAATAATGCACAGTGCGGCCAATCTTCTTCGAATAGCTCCTCAAATTTATCTTGTGGTGGCATTCTTCTTTTAATTGTGCTCCTCTTACCAAATTTTGCATAAATATAATTATTTTCTTTTTCGACAACGACAAAAGCATATTTAGATCCAGAATCTTCGAATTGGATAGGTTTTCCTTCTTCCAAAACTGATAATAATATTTCTTTTTTATTTCTTTTCTGGTCTTGAAATAAAGATTCTTGCTTTGTCTTATTTAAAAAATAAACATAATATTGAAGTTTCATAATCTTATTTTTTAATTAATTTTCTATTTTTAATTTTTATTAAAATTTTCTATAATTTTAATTTCCTTTTCTCCTAAGCCGTAAAGTTTATAAACCATTTGGTCAATTTGTTTTTCATATTCAAGGAACTTGACTTGTTTAACAGAATTTTGTAAATAGTTCTCGTCTCTGGTTATAACAAGAATTTTATCAACCAAATCAATAAATGGCTTTTGACTATAAAATGGTATCTTCTTAATTGGCAGTTTTTCTAATCCGCTTTTTCTAATCTGTGGCTGCGTCCCTCTTTCCATTAGAATAATCCCGCTTTTTACAGCAAAATATGTATATAATTTGGAATTAAACAATGCCAACAAGTATTTGATGTCAAAATCTTTATTATTAATGATCAAGGAAAAAAGTGAATATTCTCCGCAAGTTTTCGGAGCACCTATCGTAGCTAAGATTTCTGATGCAGATTGTCGTATGAAAATCTTTTCATTATTAAGAAAATCTTCATATTTTCTCAATACAACCGCGGATTTCTTAGTAGCTCCTGTAATTTTCGAGGCGAGTTCATAATCAAACACTATTCCTCTTTGAAATTCTGGTTTGCTATATCGCCTAACCGATTTAGGGTCAACGGCAGGAAATACCTTTTTATAATCCCAATTTATTTGATAAAAGTAATCTTTGATTTGTTTACCTTCAAAAATTTCAATACCCCCTACTTGAATACCTGTTGTTAGTTGTAACTGCTGTAACTTTCCTAATTTGGTTTCGCTTGATAATTTAGAAACGATAGGATCGGTTGTAAACGCAAATAAATTGTAATTAGGCGCACTGATTTCACTTTGTTGAATCTGTACTCCAGAACCTAATAAGGAATCCTTTATTCGTATCTTGTTGTCTAAGATATTACTGTCTTTCTGTACAATCAATATTACTTGTCCACTTGCCACATATTCAAACTCATTTAAATTGTGAATAAATTGTTTGATAGATATGTTTTCTAAAAGGTATCTTCGTATATTTCTAGCAAGATCTTTGGTAAAATTTACATCTACAATAAAAGCGGTGATACCGTTCATCCGCAAGAGTTTCACAAACCTTTCTACAAAAAACATCCATAGATTTAGCCTTCCTGTTTTACGTTCATATTTTGTAAAGTCAAATTCTCCCCTTAGTATTGCTATCTCTTTTGTAGTGCCTACAGTTTTAGCTGATTCGCGTGAGTAATAACTAACATATGGAGGATTAGCTATTACAATATCAAATCCGCTTTTTATTCCAAACATCCATTCTGAATCAAACCAATTAGAACTGGTATTTAAATTATAAGGATCCCAATTAATAATCTTGCCTGTATCCTCTGTAGAAAAACCTCCCTGCTTAAGTAATCCCGCCAACTGCAAACGAATATTTTCATCTTCTTCTCGTAATTTTCTTTTTTCATTACTATCATTAGCACTAAAATATTTTATTCTTACTTGCTTTAATTCATCCTCTAGTTTTTGAATAGGCGGATCTTTAAGTGCCATTTGCCCATTCGATTGTAGCCCAATTAAAGAATTAGCTGCGACAAATTTTGTCTCTAAATTAGGCAGTGGATCTATCCCCATATTGTCTAAACCTTTATTAACATTCTCATCCACCAATAAAGAAATAAAAAATCTTAACTTTGTTATTTGAATCGCTATAGACTGGATATCAACTCCGTAAATACAGTTTTGAATTAGATATAATTTACGCCCATAATCTAACTCATTATTATCAAAATTGAATTCTATTTTCTTTATTAAATCTCTTTTTAAAACAGCATCGGGAACATTTTTTTCAACCGCTTCAATTTGTTCTTTTTTCCAGAGTTCATTATGTGAGTCAATCTTAGATAAAATATGAACTAATTTTTGTAGAATTCCCATCGGAAAAGCACCAGATCCAACAGCTGGATCGATAATTTTAAGATTATTTATTGCCTCAATTAAAATTTTAACTTCCTTCTTGTTAAAACTATGAGTTTCTATATCGCATGAAAACAATTCTTCTAAATCTTGATCTATATTTTTAATTTTATCAAGCTTAGTCTTAAAATATGCTTTCAAAGACTCTTCAACCATATAATTAACAATTTCTCTCGGCGTATAATAACTTCCGGTTGCTTTTCGCGCAGTAGTTGCAGTTTCAGGATTATAACTAGCAAGTAAGTTTTCAAAAACTCTACCCAAAAGCTCTGGGTCAAGAGCTATCTCTACATCAGACGGAGTGTTTTCATCAATAGTAAAATGATATCGTTGCAATATATTTATTAAACCTTCAGCTTTATAAATTTTATTCTCAGTACCATATTCTTTATTTAAATCAACTAATTGTTCGTTGCTAAAAAATAAACAATTTGGAACTATCGGTTGATTTTTCTTAACTCTAGAAAATCCATCAATTATAATTTTTTCTCTTTTTTTATCCAAACATTCAAACAATCCTCCATTCAAAAATGGAATTCCTTTAAATAATTGCAATATTTGATTAGGATTTTTAAAACATTCTTCATAACGATAAAACTCGTGTTCTCCATAATCTTTATTTATCCCTTTATAGTCCTTTTTCTCTCTAAATTTTCTTTTTTTGATTGGCGTATTTAAGGTGGCAAAAAACAAATTTTGGAGTATAGCTTTATAATAAGTACTTTCATTATTTGATAAATTTATTAAAACTTCTTTAATCTTAGATTTATTAAATAAATAGTCAGGTACTAATTCTTTCTGTTTCATAAACCAAATAAATATCAACCTAGTAATTAAACGAATAACAGCAATATTTTGACCATTATTTTTAATTCTTGCACCTTCCGGAAATTGAACATTTTGAATCGCCCAAAAATACCAATTAGAAAGTTCCTTAAAAAATTCTTTTGTTACAACTTCAACATTAAATCTTGAAAATAAATCTTGAAAATCTGTTACTCGTCCTTTTTTAATTAAAAAATCTTCTGGGGTATGGGTTTTAGCATCTGGTCCTAAGTAAAAAGAATAACGCTTAGGATTAGAATATTCCTTGGTTATCTTTTTTCCTTCTAATTTTAAATCAATATTAATTAAAGAAAGGCGATAATTTTCTGATTTCGGAGAAATAAAAAATACAAGAGATCTTTTTGACCCATAATGGGCCATAAATTTAAAAGTATCCCCCGAAAGATTCACCCTTGGATCATTTTCTGACATATGTTCAATCTCATAAACCTTTAAATCCAATGAACCTACATTGCCCAATAATGTAATCTTTTTAATAAATTGACTTTTAAATTCTATATCTAATTCCTCTGGGAAACTATCAAAATCATCAGGCAAAAACTGATTTTCTAAAAAATCAAGAGAAATAGCCCTATTATATCTTTTTTTAAAATCCATATAGCCTAACTTAAATTAATTCTTCTGCTAAAATAAGAGCTTCTTCTTTATCTTCAACTTGTCTTGCCCTTTCCATTATTTCCATTAAATATTGATGTGTAACTTCTTTTTCTAAAGCGTTCAAGTCTTTATCTAAAGTTTTCTCTGAAATCGCTCTAATCTGTTTGGAAAAACGATCAGGCAGAGCATCTAAAGATTTTAATACATAACGAAGATCCTCTAAATATACCTTCTTATGTGGTAATTTTTCTATTAATACATCTATTTTATTTATAGCTTCTACTATTCCTCTATCATAAGGAATATCAATTTTTTTAACAAATAAATTATCTTTAGCATATTTATATATCAATTCAAAATCTTTACTAACTTTTTCTGGTTTTTCTGAGATTTCAGCTTCAAAAATTTTAAGCGCATCAACTGAATTTATTGATATGCACTCATTAGGACTAATCCCCAATTTAAATATATAATCATCCCCTTTTTTACCAAAAATAATAACCCCGTTTTTACCTTTCTTTATGGTTCTTTTTATTCGTACTCTTTTCGGTAATTTTAATGATTCCTCCACAATCTCTTTCTGATTTTTCTTAATACTATTTAAAAAATTAATATATTTAACATCCCATGACTCTTTTTCTTGTTCTGCAATTGATTTTCTAAACTCTTCTTTATAAAAAGATTCCAGTTCTTCATCTGAAGTTAAAACTTTTGTATCCTCACCTAATAAATTATGAATAAGTTTAATTTTCAAAGTAGAAATCTCCTTTACCCTTACTTCACGCTCACCAGTGACTGTAGGAAAAAAATTATAGATAAATAATTCATTAAAAACTTTTTTACTAATTCTATTAATACGTCCTACTCTTTGTATTATACGCGTTGGGTTATAAGAAATATCATAATTGAAAACAGTTCCTGCTCTATTTAAATTAATTCCTTCTGAAATAGCATCTGTTCCAATAAGTACATCAAAATCATCCCTCTGCTGTAGAAAACTAGCATCAAAATTTTCTCTAATTACTTTTTTATTTTTTGCACTAGAATCTTTAGATGTATATTTAAATACACGTATTTTATCTTTCAATTCTTTATAAAGATAATCTGCAGTATCTGCATATTGCGTAAATACAACTATCTTTCGTTGTGGCTCATTTAAAAGTTGTCCTTTGATAATTTTAGAGAAATATTCTAATTTCGGATCCTTACTCATTCCATCCTTAAACCACTTATTTCTAATATCTTTTAATAAATTTATGTCTTTCTTTACATCTTCAATAAAGGATTTTTTAAGTTCTTTTTTTTCAACTAATCGTAATCCTTTCTGTATATATCCATCTAATAATTGATCAAAATTAACATCTTTTAATTCTTCCATTAAATCTTCTCCAGTAGACTCAAGTAGGTTCTCTACATCTGGTAAATTACCTTTTTTATAAATAGGAATTTTTTTAATCTTTTCATACCACTGTTCAATCAGTTCAGATGATTTGATCATTGCATCTAATGTTTGTTTAAAGGCATAAATAGAACTCTCAAATCTTTGAATTAATAAGCGTTTCATAAATTTCGCCAAGTTCTTTTGCGATTGTTTAAAGAGCTCTTCATCTCCAAACTCTTCTTTAATTTTGTCTTTATATTTTTCGATATCTTTAAGATAATTGGTTGGTTTATATCTAGCACCTATGAATCCACCTTCTTCATCATCTTCAGGAGATATTTGTTCTAAGGTTTCTTTATATAAATCCCCTAAGTCCCCAAGATCGTAATCTAATATTTTAGGATCATTTAATTTCGGAAACTCAATATTCTGAGCTGCTAAATCATTTTTATATTCCTCAATATGGTCTAAATCAATTCGAGATCTTCTAATTAAAAGTGGGAGAAGAATATCACGAATCTGGCTTGCTAAATCTTTTATTCTTGCGTCAATTTCTTCCTTGGTTTCTTTTTTTTCTCTTTGAGATTTCTTAATGGCCTTATCTTCCTTAATTAATCGTCTAAAACAATAAGATAAATTATCTACTGTTTGAATTGTCGATCTTGTAGGTATTTGAAAAAGTCTGATCATTGAAAAAACATCTTGCGGACGATTATTAAATGGAGTAGCTGTCAAAAGAATAACTTTATTCCCCTGACAAAGCTTATGAAGATTAGCATAATCGACTGTGTCTGGATTTCTATATCTATGCGCTTCATCAATTATAATTAACTTTGGTTTTTCACCATCATCTTCTTCTATCGCTTTATTCACTGAGCCACTACCATAAATTTTAGAATTAATCCAAAATTCATAACTATAATCTTCCCATTGATTTTTCAAATGTGGAGGAGCAATGATGATAACTTTTAATCCTAAATTATAGGCAAGAGCAGAAGCAATAATACTTTTGCCTAAACCAACAACATCAGAAATAATAACTCCATTATGTTTTTTAATCATTGAAAGGGCTTTCTGGACTCCATCAATCTGATATTTTAAATTTAAATATTTTCCTCTGGTTATTTCTTCTGGCAATCTAATAGATCTTTCGTTCCTATAAGAAGAAAAGTATTCTTCCAAAACTCTTATATAAAGCAAAAATGGTTTAGGCAATTTATCAATCCAAATATTTTCGATAACTTCATTCAAGAATTCATCAAGGTTATCTTTATTAACTATATTTACGGATTCGTCCCATAATTTCTCAAATAGATCTTTCCCCTCTTTAAAATTCTCGTCTCGAAAAATCACATCAACCTCTTCTTGCCCCCTCATCCCTGATCTAGTTAAATTACTAGACCCTGTTATCATAGTGCCAGGAAATTCGCCTCCTTGACTAAACTCCTTCTTATTCTCAAATAAATACAACTTTGCATGATTTGGTCTTTTTGTTTTCTTTATCTCTAGCGTACCATTCTTAATCTTTTCTAAAAACAATCTGAAAGATTCCTGTTTTTCATCTGAGTCAAAATAGTCAGTGTTATTACATAAAGTGACTAAGGACTCAAAAGAATCTTTTCTAATTTTCTTACCCGATATTTGACCATCAATCTTTTGTATAATCTCAAATTCCATTATTTTGCCAGAAATACCTTTTTCAATATCCAAACCAACTAGTATTTTTATTTCTTTATCAGCAACATTTTTATAAATCTCCTTAAAACCAGACATATAAAAATAACCAACCAAAAAATATAATCGCTGAGAAGACGGTAAGATATTATTCATTACCTCGGATAATAATTTATCTTGATTAGTTATAAGATTAGCCATATCTTTATTTTATCAGATTTACAATTAAGATTTAATTGTATTAAATTTTGTTTTTTACGGTGGAGCATGGGTTTTAAATTTTTAATTTAACATCCAAATTGCGTAATTTAAGATTGAGGCAAAGCTAACCCAAAGAAGATAAGGAATAAATAGCAAACCAGCGATTTTGTTAATTTTATAGAATTTGATTAAGGTAATAAGGATAAATAACCATAAAATTATAATCTCCAGAAAAGCTAAACCTGGATTGTGCATTCCAAAAAAGATTATTGACCAAAGAGCGTTTAAAACAAGCTGAATTCCATAAAATATTAATGCTGGTTTTGTTTTTAAATTATCTCGTTTTTTCCAAATCAAAAAGGCAGAAATACCCATAAGGATATAAAGCAAGGTCCAAACAGGAGCAAAAATCCAATTAGGAGGACTAAACAAAGGTTTATTAATAAAAGCATACCAAGTGGCAATACTGGGAGTAGTAAATAAAGAACCAATAAATCCAAAAGAAAAAACAATAAGAATAGAGATTAAAAGAGGTAAAATAGATTTTTTAAACATAGATTTATTTTAAAATGATCCCACCGTTTTCACTATATATTTTACTCCTTTTTCCACATTTTGTTAATCCTTTAATTAAATAATAAATAATAATAAAAGAGCGGCTGAAAAACCACTCAAAATTTTAAAATTTTTAATTGTG
>CAYWLA010000014.1:0-19634 GCA_964458955.1 uncultured Methanosarcinales archaeon | reverse complement strand
TGTCCAGCAAATAATTTTTTAATTTCTCAGCTTTTCTTAGAGGCACTTTTACAGTCAGCATACCAAGAAAGATTTTTAAACACTATTTAAATTTATCCTAAAATGATTAAAACAGCTCCAGCAAGCATGATTATGCAGGCAAGGGTTCTTTTTGCTAGGTTTTTCTCATGGAATACCTTTCCTCCAACCAGCGTTGCAAAGAAAGCAGACATACTCTTTATAGGGATTACAAGGCTTATATAAGTCATTGAAACTGCCTGCGCATAAAATAACCTGTAACTGGTTACTAAAATTGCAACAAAAAATATCCATTTTCCTGCATTTTTAATTCCGTGTTTTATCCCTTCAAGGCCATTGTGGAATATACAAATCAAAATTAGGAAATTTATTGCAATAAAAAACTGGACTATTGGTATATAAGTCAATGGTGAAATAGTTCTTAGAATAAATTTATCAAATATAGAACAAAACCCATATAAAATTAATGCAAGGAAGATATAATAAAAATAATTTGATTTAAATGTTTTTGTGAATATCTTTTTTGTGTCATGATTTTCTGTTTCCAAAACATAAGAGCCAATTATTAATAAAATTATTCCAAATAATTGTAATGAAGTTACTTTTTCTCCAAGAATAAAGAATGCAAGCAAAACAACAATTGCCGGGCTGAATGTCATTAAAGGACTAACTAGTGAAATTTCCATGTGCCTTACTGATTTTGCAATAAACAAAAAAGCAGTTGATCCAAAAACAGACGCCAAATACATCAAGCCAAGAATCCTTATTGGAAAATTGAAATTAATATAAGGCAGTAAAACTAAGGCAATAAGAAAATTAAATATTGCCAAAACAGCTGAGAATTCCATTGCATGCTCTTTTAGCAATGTTTTTTTCTCAACAATTGTGGATACAGCTGTTAGTATTGCTGCAAATATTGCAAAAACATACCATTGCATTTTAAAAAAAATCTCCTAGTCCCTTCTGTTGTTTATCATCTTTGTGTTTTAATAGCCTGTCTAAAACTGGTTCAACTCTTTCTATTGCAAAGTCATGTTCCTTAACCAGCAAGTTAATAACTCCCTCTTTATTAGGTTTTTCCCATTTAAGAGAATAATCTAAAGTTAGGGGTATTTTTTTAAATAAATCATAAACTTCTTCCCATGGATAGTCAAAAAAATCATTCCATTTAACTTCTTTAAATAAATTATCAAAATCTGAGCCATATTTTTTTACAAGTTTTAGCGCATTTTTTGGGCCTATTCCCTTAATACCCCCAATATTGTAGTCTGTTCCAACAAGCATTGCCAAGGCAATCAGCTGATTCTGGTCAATCCCCAGATTATTAAGGTTTTCTGAGAGGTCTATCAGCTCAGGATTTACAGTTGTATATGACAATCCTGATTTTTTTCTTTTTCCAACTATAGATAGGTTTCTTACAAGTTTAGGAGAGCCAAACAGCAATGAGTCAAAATCCTGTGAAACACAATAATCTGCATCTTTATTCTTGACTATGTATGCTGCCTGCGCCTCTCCCTCTGAAGGGGCTTGTACAATGGGAAATCCCAATGCAGAAATAAGTTTTTTTGATTCTATAATTATATCTTCTGTAAGCCTAGTTGTTCTTGAGGCATATTTTTTCATTTCTTCTATATTTTCTTCTTCAACAGCTTTTTCATATTTTTTTTCTGCATATATCTTAACATCTTTTCTTCTCTGCCTTTCAATCTCTTTTAGTTTTGGAGGCTCGCCGTCAAAAACAAAAATTAATTTAATATTATTCTGCATAAGCCTTGTTGTTCTTGAAAATAACCCAACAAGATGAGATGTTATATTGCCCTTTGAATCCATTAATAAAGAGCCATCCCTTGAGCGAATAGTCGTTAAAAACTGGTAAAGAAGGTTATATGAATCAATAACCAATGTTTTATTATTCAAATCGTTTAGTGATATTTCATTGCTTTTCAACAGGCACTTTATCTGTGTTCCCATTTTATATTTGTTTTATCTTTATGTTCTTAAATTCTTTTGAAAGCATCTCTTTTGCTTTTTTTGTCAGCTCTCCCTTTATCAGAAATAAAACAGGCAGTTTTTTCAGCTGGCCCTGCACAAATGCAGAGCTTAAGTCAGAATCACTAATCCTTTTCTTGCTTTTCGCCTTGCAATAATATGTTAAACTGCCGACAGCACTTGGCACTTCAATAACAAGATCCAAATCTGAATTCTTCTTTACTATTTTCTCTTCTATAAGTTTAATATTGTTTTTTTCAAGAAACCTTTTAATTTCGTTTAAGAATACATCTTCAGCGGTCTTATCAATAAATGTTTTCTTTTCTTCTTTCTTAACTTCTTTTTCGTGCAAGATTTCTTTTGGTTCTTCTCTCTTAATTTCTTTTTTCTCTTCTCTTGGCTTTTCCTGCTCTTTTTCCGCAATTGTTTCATGAACTGGCTTAATCTCTTCTTTTGGTTCATCAAATTTAATTGTTTCTTTTATTATTCTTGCTGCTTCTTCATTGGTTATGAGATACCATTTCCAGAATATTTCTACATTATCATTAATCTTTACCTGCAAAGGAACAGCAAAATCTTTTATGCTTCTCAATGCAACCCTCACAATAGGGTCTGCTGTTTTATCCCTCAAAATTTTCTTCTGCATTAACAAGTCATAAGCTTTTTTGTCTTTTTCGTGAAGATTTTTTGCAAAATCCTGAAGCTTTGATTCCTGGCCAGGCAAGTAATAAAGAGGAGTGCTTCCAAATTTAATATTAGAAATTTTAAGAACCTTATTTGAGACAAGCTCTGAGAGCGTTGCAGAGGCAATCATTATATCTGTTCCAATAACCTTTGCTATTTGTGCAGGTATGACAGGACCCTTAATCCTTATTGTTTGTATGATACTCTCTCTATTATCCATAAAAAAAATATCACAGAAGAAGTTTATATACTTTGTTGTTTAATTATGGCCTGATCCATTTAATTTCATAATAGGTTACATCCCCTTCATTATCAACTATACCAATCATTAAGCGTTTTTTTGTGGAATGAGCTACCCTATTTTTAGCAGCAAAATCATACCAGGTTAAAGCAGAGCCCTCATGAACTGGATAAATAATCCACCTTGCATGGTCTTCTCCTGGCTTTACGCCCCTGTCATAAACCCTGAAATCTGCGCCAAACTTGAGTGCTGTTTTTATTATGTATCCCCTATCACGGATGTCTTTGAAAACACAGTACCTTATCCAAAAGTTTGGTTCGACCCTTTTTGTTTTTTTTATGAAATCATCAGAAGAAACATTTTTCTTCCTGTAATCCTTTATTAAAAGCTTATTTTTTTCCATCAGATACAATGCTTCTAATAATGACAACTGAATCTTGCCGTCCTCAAGAAGATTTCCAAATCTGCTCTGGTTGTAGAACTCATGTGCAGCATCAGTATTTTCTGTCAATACTCTTTCCCTTGTCAAAGTTGCTTTAACCTTTTTCTTCTTTTTCTTAGTTTCTGTTTTTTTATTAATAATTTTGTTTAATTTTATTTTATTAAGCATAAATTATGGGAACCTGTTTTTGTTTAAAAACCTTTAGTTTTAAGGATTATTTTCTATATTGAAAATAAATAAACAATACAAAATCTTAAATATATTAAGATAACCCTTCTTGTTAAGATGCAATTGACATTTTTAGGGACAAGCGCAATGGTCCCGACCAAAGAGAGAAACCATTCATCTGCTTTAATTAGCTACGGCTCTGAAGGCATTTTAATTGATTGCGGTGAAGGTACGCAAAGGCAGATAAAAATAGCAGGGATAAAGCCATCAAAAGTAACAAAAATACTAATAAGCCATTGGCACGGCGATCATGTTCTTGGTATTCCTGGATTGATACAAACCCTTGCAAAAAATGGATATGACAAGGTTCTTGAAATATACGGGCCAGAGGGAACAAAAGAAAGGATGGCAAATATGTTCAAGGCATTTTCCTTTGAGGATAAAATAGAAACAAAAATTTATGAAATCACAAAAAAAAGATTTTTTGAAGGAAATGATTTTTTTCTGGAAGCGCTTCCTCTTGAGCATGGGATTATCACAATAGGCTTCAGTTTTACTGAAAAAGATAAAAGAAGAATAAGTGTTGATGTAGTAAGAAAGATTGGTATTCCAGATGGTCCATTATTAGGCAAGTTACAGTCAGGCAAGAGCATAACCTTTAAGGAAAAGAAAATAACCCCTGAGCAGGCAACTTATGTTGTTAAGGGCAAGAAACTAAGCTTTATAGCAGATACAGTGCCATGCAATAATGCATTGGAGTTGGCAATGAATTCTGATATTTTAGTTTGTGAAGCAACATATGCAGATAATCTTAAGGAAAAAGCAGCCGAATACATGCATATGACATCAAAACAAGCTGGTTTATTGGCTAATCAGGCAAAAGCAAAAAAGCTTATCCTGACTCATTTCAGCCAGCGCTACAAAACAATGGGAGAAATAGAGGATGATGCAAAGGATGTTTTCTCAAACACAATCTGTGCCTATGACTTCATGAAAATAAAAATATAATTAGTTAGAATCTCTTAAATAAAAATTAAATTATATTACATATGCCCTGTGTGTGCTCTTTTTTTGTTATTTTTAACAATTTTTTCTAGAACTTCATTGCTGTCAATACCAAGCATTTCACACAGACCTAAACAATAAACCATTAAATCTCCAACAGAATCTATTATTTCTTCCTTATTGTTAATTTCCCTAGCAGGCTTTTTATCACTGTTCTTATAAGCTCTTGCTAACTCCCCTAATTCCTCAGTCATTAAAATGATTTCTTTTCCAACATCTGAAACATTAAATCCTTTGTTTAGTTTGTTTTGATAAATCTCTTTTTGTAATTTGGATAAATCTACCATAATAACTCTTTAAGATAAATAAAATTATTTTGAGGCCAGCTTTATATCACTTGCCTTAACTGTCTTTCTTCCAGCATGTACTGCAAGCTTTACAGCATCTGTGGCTATCTCTTCTGCTATCTCTTCTAAAGCATTCTTTAATGCTGCCTTTGCCTTGTCAGAAACCCTCTCAGCACCGCATTTTTTCATTATTTTCTCCATCGCGGCCAAAGGAATAAGTCTTTTTCCCATTTTTTCCACCCCAAAATAGTTGATTTGTTTTAATAAGGTGAAAATGAGCTTTATATTTAAGTTTTTTGTTTTTTTAGGTTGTGTTAGACAAAAAGATGATTTATTTAATAAATAAAATGGTAAATAAGGGTAAATAAACCCTCATAATCATAAAAAAGCATAAACTCCTTTCAAAAAGTATTTATGTAAGCATTAATTAAAAATTTACATGAGCAGGAAATCAAAGGGGATAAATGCCGAGCGCGAATTAGTTCATATGTTTTGGAATACAAATGAATGGTCTGCTATAAGAGTAGCAGGTTCTGGAAGCAGCCCTTTTCCATGTCCTGATGTTCTGGCTGGAAATAGGATAAGAAAACTTGCTATTGAATGCAAGACAGTTAATGCTAAAAACAAATACCTTTCCAATGAGGATATAAATCAATTAAATAAATTCTCAGCTGTTTTTGGCGCAGAACCATGGATAGGGGTTAAATTTAAGTCTGACTGGTTTTTTCTTAGCATAGATGACTTAAAAAAGACAGAAAAAGGTTATGCTATCTCTAAAGAACTTGCAAAGAACAAAGGCATGATTTTTGAGGAATTAGTGGAAAAATAGGTTTTTTTCGATACAAAAACGAAAGTTTTATAAACCCTTTTCCCCCATATATACTATGTTAATCCCATTCTGAACGGAAATATGCGATTGTCTAATAAAATTATAGAAGCCACTATTGTTGACGTAGCTGGCGAGGATGTGCTTCCAATAGTTGATTATTTAAAAAACAAAAAGAATATCTCTGAATTTAAGATAGCAGAGGTAATAAAAAAAGAGATAAATACAACAAGAAACATGCTATATAGGCTACAGGAAGCAAACCTTGTTTCTTTTATCAGAAAAAAAGATAAGAAAAAAGGATGGTATATCTATTACTGGACATTCAAGCCAAAGATGATAAAATATATTATTGTTAGCCTAAAAAAGGCAAAGTTAGCGAAGCTAATGGATAGGATAACAAGAGAAAAGAGCAGCCATTTTTTCATATGCCCAAACAAATGCATAAGGCTTGATTTTGAGCAGGCAATGAATTTTGAATTCAAATGTCCTGAGTGCGGGGAAATAATGCATCAGGAAGATAACACAGAAAATATAACCCTAATTGAAGAGGAAATAAAAAAGATTAAAGAAGAATTAAAATAAATGCTTTCTGAACATCCATTTGTTATTAGCTTTAATTTCCTGTATAAATATGTGTGGCTTATAAATGCCAAATTCTGAAATAATGCCTGATATCAAACTAGGATTAACTTTTTCAAATGCAAAATTATTCACAGTGACCCCTTTAGGTGGATTTTTCCATATTTCATTTCCTTTTCTCTTCTCAATATTCTCTTCATAACCAAAAACTGTTTCTGTATCAAATTTCCATGAATCAGCGCATACATAAACTGGAATATCATACTTATTGGCTATCTCTGCATAAAGCTCAGAACCAATTTTATTAATTACCTTGCCTTCTGTTGTTATTGCATCAGCTCCAATTAGCATTAAATCTGCTTTCTTTAAAGCAAATCTTGCTGCAGCATCAACAAAGTGTGTTACTGGAATGCCTAACTTTGCAACTTCCTTAGCAGTTATCCTCCCTTGGTATAATGGCCTTGTTTCTGTGTTATGCACTTCAAATTTCTTTCCCTGCTTTTTTGCTTCTTTTAGGATTTCAAGTATTGTTGATGAATGGCAATGAGTAAATACAACTGTTCCATTCACAATTTTCTTAGAGCCTATTTGTGCTATTATTTTTTGGTTTTTATCAAATCGCTCCAAAACATCATCAACCTTTAGGCAAACAGCATTTGCCAACTCAACAGGATTGTCATAGTCAAGGTCATGCAAAACATAATTTAATGCATTCCTCATGCATGGCTCGGTTGGCCTGCTTAAGAAAAGAAGATTTTTTGCGTGATAAACATCTGCTAAAATTCCTGAAACATTTTTGGCTTTAGATAATTTTACAACTTCTTTTAGTGATTTTACAGCCTCTTTAGCAACACTTTCTGCACCCTGAACCTTTAGGTTCCTAATTCTCTCTACAGTTTTCTTTAAACTCATCTTTCAAAGAAATTATTTCCTCTTTTTGCTTTTTTTACTGGATCCTCTTACTTTAAAGAGAGATTCAATTTTTCTTTCTTCAGTTATAATCTGATTAGTAATCCTCACCAGGTTTTCATCCATTCTTGCAATTCTCCTTTCCAGCAGAACAAGAATCCTGAGAAGATATAATATTGCAGCTAAAGCTCCCAATACAACCCATAGAATAGCTGTTTCTAATGCCATTTTACCACCTCTTTTAAAACCTTTTTATTATAATAGCTTCTTTATATAAATAGTTTTTGGATTTTTGTTCTAAATAACCCTTCGTTATTTCCAAAAGATTTAAATATAACTTAACCATTTTAGATATCATTAAAGATTATAAATAAAAATTATACAAAGGGTGGGATGCAATGGCTGAAGAAGATAAAAAATTCTCAAAACAATTAATAGGCAAGATTGTTGTTAGCAAGACCGGAAAGCGCTTTGGTGAGGTTGGCGATATAATATTTGAAACAAGATCTGGTGAGCTTATTAATATCGTTTTAGGCAATCCAACAACCTATACTGAAAAATTAGAGCTTGAAAAAAACAAGGAAAACCAAATATTAATTCCATTTAGTGCAGTCATAGCTATTGGGGATTTTGTTGTCATAGCAGAAGAGGATATAATCTAATTCTTTTTAAAATAAATCTTAATTTTAAAGAATATGCTAACACTATATAGTTTAGTTATCTATTCTCAAAATTTTCCATTCATAATCGCTCTTACCCCACGCTAGTGCAGGGGTTCCTGACAATACTAATTCTTTTTCAGGTTTTACATATTCGCGTACTTTATTTAAATTAAACCTATTCTCATAAAATCTTACCTCTAATGTTTTACCATATTCTCTTTCCTCTTTATTATGGTTTTTTAAAGAAATCTGATACCAACTGTACCCTGATTTCTCAGAACCAGCTTGTACTATTCCTTTTAATTGAGGGTTAGGAAAATAACATGAACTGAGAGATGCAACTAAACCCAAACCAAAGCCAATTAATAAAATCTTTTTTCCAACTTGTTTAACCTTTTGACCTATATCCATCTTAAATAAAAAGTATTTAATCTTTATAAACTTTTCTATCATGTAACTACTATTAAGTTTTAATTATGTTATTCTTAGTTTGATTTAGTATAAAATTCTTTGGGATAAATATTTAAACAATACCTATTTAGTGCTCTTTATGGAAAGCACAATATGGACTGAAAAATACAGGCCAAAAGATTTCTCTGATGTAAAGGGCCAGAAAGAAATAGTCAAAAGGGTAAAGGCTTTTGTTAAGCAAAAAAATATGCCTCACTTATTGTTTTCCGGGCCGGCAGGAACAGGCAAGACAAGCCTGGCTTTAGTAATATCAAAAAAGTTATTTGGTGACAGCTGGCATGAGAATATACTTGAATTAAATGCCTCAGATGAGAGGGGAATTGATGTTGTAAGAAACAAGGTAAAGGATTTTGCCAGAACAAGAGCAATTGGCGATGTGCCGTTTAAGATAATATACCTTGATGAGTCAGATGCCTTGACAAAAGAAGCACAGCAGGCTTTAAGGAGAACAATGGAAAATTACACAAGGACATGCCGATTTATTCTTAGCTGTAATTACAGCAGCAAAATTATTGACCCAATACAGTCAAGATGTGCTGTTTTCAGGTTTAAGTTTTTGAGCAAGAAAGAGATAATAGAAATTGTTGAGGGCATTGTAAAATCAGAATCATTGAACATAAGTGAGAAAGCAAAAGAGGCATTGTATGAAATTAGCAACGGGGACTGCAGGAGAATGGAAAATATTTTACAGAGTTGTGCAGCACTCTCAAATGAGATAACAGAGGAACTTATCTACTCAATGTCCTCTGTTGCAAGGCCTAAGGAAATCAAGGAAGTTCTGGAAACAGCTTTAAAAAACAGGTTTAAAGATGCAAGAAATAAATTATTGGATATAATGCTTGAATATGGTTTGTCTGGCTTTGATGTAATAAAGCAGATTCAGAAAGAAATACTAAACCTTGATATTGAGCCAAGAAAAAAGATGTTCTTGATAGACAAATGCGGTGAGATAGAGTTCAGGATGGTTGAAGGCTCTGATGAATTTTTGCAGCTAGAGGCGCTTCTAAGCCAGGTTACATTAACAGGAATAAAAAAAGAAAATTAAGGTGAATGTTTTACCAAAACCTGTGTTAATATATCTTCTTCATAATCATATTCTAATTTTATATTAACTGGTTTTTCAAAGTTTGTATTTGTTTCTGTATCCTGGGTGCAGGTTATCGTACGTTTTCCGCTATATAAAGTTATATAACCACTTGTAGCGCCACCATCTAAACCAACACAGCTTAAGCCACTCATTCCTGTATCAACGCTCACAAAAATCTTGTTTTCATTTGTCCTTGTATATTCACAGTTAGAATCTTTTTTATATATTCCCCCATTTCCCTTAGGTTCTATTGTAAACTGAAAATTAAACTTATTACTCCCTTTAGGAGTTTCTTTAAAGCTTGTAACCTGCACTGGTCCGCCTGAATTAAAAACAGCTTTCTCCTCAGTAATCTTGCAGATATCTCCTTCCTTGTCAATCTGGCCTTTTTTTACACAAAGCATTGAATTAACATTTGTTGCATAATTATAACAGACATCGGCCCTTATTGTATAAGGAGTGTTTCCAATTAAGCTTTCATGGTGATTTAATCCAGAAAATACCACATAAGTTGTTGTTCCTTCTATCTTGTTCCCCTCAGAATCCTTGTAAGTCTTTTCTAAGTCCTCATCAGGGTGTTTAACAAAATTTGAATCTGATAATCCAAATTCCGTTGGGTCAATTCCACTAAGGCTTACCTCCACCTTATCCTTGCTTACACTTTGTTCGCCATCATTCTTTAGCTTGACAACAACTTCAAAATCAAAGTCCCCTCCATCATAGACCTCTGCTGGAGGTGCACCCTCATCATAGCTTATCAAAAGTCCTGTTGTTCCGCCAATAAATGGGCTTTCCTTGGAAATTGGAGTTTCCTGATTGCATCCAGATGCAAAAATCAATAAAGCCAATATTAATATTATACTAACATAATTTTTCATTTTTCAAGCCTCCAATTTTTAATACACTATTTGATTATATAAATTTTTCTGTTAATCAGGGTGTGTTTAGTATTTCAACACTCTTTTGTATTGATGATGAATAGCCATACTCTAAATTAACCTGCAATGGAGTGGTATATGCTGACCTGCTCATTGTTGGTTTTGGAACAGTGCATATAACACTTCCAATTCCATTTATCAGCATTATTGGATTAGTTGGCCTGCAGCTAAGGCTATAGCCAGAAACACGTCCACTTACATATACCTTGTCAAGGTTTGTATAATCCAGTGAATATGGGCAGTCAATATTAAGCCTGTTTTTATCAATAACCTGACCATCACCAAGATTTTTTATATATATTTTAAATTGTATTTTGTTTGAGAGTACAGTTTCTTCTACTTTTGTTACAGCAACAGGAGCTCCCTGTCCTCCGGATAAAGAGTAACTTGGAGGGACAGTGCAAACTCTTGTCTTTTGCTTTGTTGAATAAGGCTCAGGATCAATACATACTGTCTGGGAGGCAATTGTTTGATAATTATAGCAGGAAGTAACCAGAAAGTTTGCAGTATATTTGTCAATATTCCTGCTGTCAAAATCTATTATATTACCCCTAAATGAAACTACATCATAGCCCCCTTCAGAATTATAAACATTTTTTCCCTCAAGTGGAGGGATATCCATACTCTTGGGCATACCACTTATGAAAGCAGTGTCAAAACCGCTGAGATAAAGAGTTCCAACTCCTTTTGGAATAATTGCCCAGCCAGTAAGAGGATTTGGTTGAGGGTATGCTCCTTTGTTTTTTATTTCTACAACAAGGTCAATTGGCATACTGTCATACATCTTGGCTGGAGGCATATCTGTCATGAAATTCATAACAATCCCTTGGGTTCCTTTCCTGTAATCAACACTTGTTTCTTCTGTTGCAGGGGTACACCCAAAACTAAAAAATAAGAGGAATATAATCACTATTAATGTAATCTTTCTCATTTTATTATATAATCCCTAGATTTCTATTTAAAACTTTCTATTGAAAACTATTTTTTTATTACAATTTTTTTTGACATAGAGTAAGTATAGCCATAGTTTAGCTCAATTGTTAATGGAGAAGTATAAGTTGCCTTATCTTTTGAGATACCTTTCTCAAGAATACACCTGACCTCATCCTTATTATCCTTCAGCTTTAATGGCTCTGGTTTGCATTCAAGCTCTTCATTTGAAAGCATGACTTTTATATCCACAATATTTAATTCTTTGTAATCTATTGGCTCTGAAGAGCATATATCAGATATTTTCCCCTTATCAATAACCTCACCATTGCCGACATTTTTTATGTAAATTTTAAATGCTGGTTTTATTAGATTATCATCCTCTGCTGGAAGCATTTCGCTTTCTATCTTTGTGATTGCAACAGGAGCTCCCTGAGGTGTTAAGGTTATATCCTTAACTACACATACTTTTTGCATCTTTTTCAAATCATAAACATCTGTGTCTATGCATATTGTAACATCTTTTTTTGTTTGGTATTGATAGCATACACTTGTTAAGATTGTTGACTCATGCTGTTCACTTTGCTCATCTATTTTCTTTGTGTTTGCATTTACTGTTTTTATTAGCTGGTCTCCAGTCGGAATTGAAACAGATTTTCCCTTTAAACTAAAACTAACAGCTCCCTGGTTCTGGTTCATCAGCTCCATATAATCCTCTTCAATTGTGAAAGAAATAAAACCATTTTTAGTGTCATATGCTCCAGTATTCTTTAATATAACCCCTATCTGGAAAGGATATTCCTCATATATTTCGCTTGGAGGGGCATTAGTCAGGAATTCCATTAATATTCCCTGGCTTCCTGTTCTAAAATCATCCTGCGTTGTTGTTGTTATAAATGGGTTTGTAACACATCCTGACATAAATAGAGCAAGGATAACACTCAACAACAAAGCAATCATCAAATTTATTCTGTTTTTGTTTGTTTTTCTTATTTCCATTTTAAGGATAATAATCTAATGTTATTTGGGTTTTAGATATATCTTCTCTCCATTCTGCGACATTTATTGCCCAACTATCTGGATTACTAGTACAATAACAATGTTCTGTAAACCCTGAACCAGTTGCACAAGTTATTTCTGCAGGGGTTATTTGTGGATTATCTCTCTCAAGATATCCTTCTTTGATGTATATGTAAAAAGCCTTGATTCCATCATCAACACTATCAAAGCTAGCCCATATTCCACAATTTCCAGTAGATAAACCAGTAATCGAAGCTGCATCATGAGTCATGCAAAAGAAGTTATTGCAATCTTGAGAAATACCTACACAAGTCTTAGTTGATAAAGAGGTTTCTTTTTGAGCTACTGCAACAGCAAAAGCAGGGTCAATTCCATACTCTACTCCATATTTATAAAAAATATTTCCTGCACTCTTAAGAAGAGTATCTTCGCTTCCAGTTTTTGCAAGGTAACTACTTATGTAAGTATCTATCTGGTTTGCGTGTATAACAGTTCTTTTAGTAACAGGTTTGTTCGTTAATTCTATCTCCTCTTGCTCAGCTATTTCTTCTTCTGTGAGAAAACCCGTCATACATTTATTATCATACCATTGGCATTTAATATTATAATCTCTAAAATTACAAATGTCTTTTTCACAATAGTCTTTTGCAAGGTATATATTACAATAATCATCGCTTGGTATATCTTGAATAGTTACGTAAAAAGGGCACCCCTTACATGAACCATAGGAAACTTCATAACCACTCTTCTCGAAAGCTGAATAACAATCTAAATTACAAGGGTTTGTATCACACCAAGTCTGATCATTAAAGCCGAGCTTGTCATAATAGTTTGCATCATAATCACTGCATTTGCTTATTACATTGCATGCAATCTCCTTATTTGTTTTTCCATCCAGTTCTTCATTTAATTTATTCTTAAATTCTTGTGCTTTCTCATTTGAAGTCATTACCTCTTCTTCTGGGCTTTTGTAGTCTTCTACTTTTTCAACCTCAACTCGCACTGATTTTTCAAGCTCATAAATATAGCTGGCTGTAACCCTAAAATATCTTGTTGTTATTGGCTCATTGCCAAGCAAACTTTTTGGATCAACAGGGTTTAACCTGCATTGGATAGTATGATATTCTGCTATCTTTTGCCACCATGGATTCTTTGTTTGTTCATCATAAATGAAACTGTACACATTATAACCATCCTTATTTTCCTTGAACTCAAACTCATAGTCGCCGCAATTTGTCAGCTCTAAGCTGTCATGAACCTGAACCTCCAAACCTGTCACTTTTTTGATGGTTCCTTCCCAGTTGTTTTCTATGGTTATACCAAAGAAAAAAGGAATATTCTCTTTATCACTATAAACTCCCACTGGCAGTGGCTCAGCTGTTTTCATCCCTATGCCTACAGGACCATTTGTATATATGGCTATTGGGTTTATATGGCTGATTTTGTAATGATCAAAAACATCAATCTCTTCTCTTGTCAAAGCCCTTAGCTTTTCTTTATCCATAAAATATGTCTGAAGATAAGCCATTGTCTCAAAATTAAATTCTGCATTAAAAGTTACATCCATATTGCCAGGATTAAGCTTGTCAAATTCACAGTCAAGATATTCTTCTTCCTCTGTTGCTATGTTAAATTCATTTTTAGGGGTTATACTCCCTTCTACTTTTTTATCCCCTTCTTTTGCATAACATGAAACATTTATGTTTATTTCCTTATCCAATGTTTTTGCCTTTAGAATAGCCCAGACTTTTATTTTTTCTCCTTCAAAGAATTTTGAGTCGGCTGCCTGTAAGTCCTCAAGATAAACACCCACTGGCTCATTCTCATACTTATCAACCTCTCCACTGTAATAATCCCCTGTGGCTGTTTTTATAAGGCTATTCCAGGCATCTTTCCAGGCTTTTCCAACATTTTTTACGAAACTATTAACTCCATAGCTTAAGTCTCTCATAGTATTTGAGATGGTTTGCTGCACATTGATTCCTGTTTCAATATCCCCTACTCTTAAATCATTTATAAAACTGTTAATAAATGTAGGTAAAAAAAGAAATAATAATAATGCTACTATAACCCACCTGCATATAGTAATAAACCAATTTTGCCCCATTGCAAAACAAAGGTATAACACCCAAGCTGGAAAAAATATAACTGCTGTCTGAAATGCCTGTGAACTGCCTAAAAAAGGGAGAACTCCTCCTAAATAAGGAGCAAATATTGCAATTGATGAGAGAATAATTGGAAATTTAATGTTTGCAATATCAATAACTCCTGGATTTTCTTGATCCTTAAATAGGCTAAGCCATGCAGCTATTGTTAATATTAAATAAGCAAATATTCTAAAACTAGTATTCCTAAAATCTGAAAAAACATCAATTAAATGAATAACAAAACTAATAACAATAAATAAGGTTATGGAAGGATTAGCAGTTGAACCGTTATTCATCCATTTTAAAAAATTTTTTCCAATATCCCTTGCACTTGCCATACATCCCTCTTTTTAGAAAAATAAAAAATTATTTTTCAAGCTCCACTTTCAGCTCAATAATATCAAGCATTGACAATGGTTCTATTTTTATGAAGTTGTTGCCTTCTCTTAGGTACTCATCTACTTTTTTTAAATATTTTGCTTCCTCTGTATCAACAGAAGTCATCCTGTTGTTTATATTGAGGTTCATTTCCTTGTCTTTTTTGTCATTAACAAATTCAATAGAAAGTATAGCATCATATGTGTTCCCTTTAATCTTTTCAATTGTTGTTTTATTAATCTCAAAATAATAAGTAGGGTATATTAGCTCTCTAAGGCTTGTCTGCACTTTTATCTGCTCAATAAGGTAAGAGCCCTTATCTGTTTTAAAAACAATGTTATTATCACCACTATACAAAACATTTGTTGAAAAACTATAAACATTTATGCCTCCACAATCAGGCACACCAGAAAAAACATTTTGGTAATTAATTAAAATATCAAGTTTCCCAACATCCTCGGGTTTACATTGAGGCAAAAATCTGAGTTTGACTCTCTCTAAATTTAGTTTTTCATTCTCGCTTATGAAGAATATATTCTTGCTTTCCTGCCTGCTTATATCCGCAACATCACCAACTATCCTAATGTCATCAAGGCTATAAATATTTGTTGACCAGAACTTAACACCTGTACCAGAAACACTAAACTCTAACATATTATCCTCTTCAAGATAATCTTTTTTGAGTTTTATTGGCTTTGGACTTGATGTTATTATTTCACTCTCAAATATATTAATATCATTTAATTTTATTGTTAATAATCCATTATACTTTTTTGCTGTAAAGGATAATAAGATATTTTCTGTATTTTTCAAGTCTGGTATCTTAAAAGGAACATCTTTTATTACCTCATCAAATAGGCCATGCCTTATTATAAATGGATTGATTGTATCAAGCTCCTCTGCATTTGTTGTTTTATATAAATAAAAAGGCGAGATATCATGTTCATACTCTTTTTCTTTCAGATAATCAATTCTTCCAGGATATTCAAGCAATAAAACATTTTCTTCAGCTTCCACAATAGTATTCTCTTCTTCTTCAGTAGTTTCATTTTCCCCTAATAAACTTGCCCTTTCCTCTGGCGGCAGAAAGATAATATACAATACAATTAATCCCACTATAAGGGCTATAAATCCTGTTGCACTAGCAGCATTAGTAACTTGGGCTTTTTTATTATTCATAAATGATCACCTAGGCTTAAATAGATAACTTAATATATATAAGTTTTCCTATTTTAAAGGTATGAAACAAATCCATGTTAATTTGAAGAAAGGAGAAATGAAACTCAAGATAGAAAACATGGACGATCTTTGGTGCTTAAGCAATATAATAGAGCCAGAGGACCTTGTTAGAGGCAAGACCATAAGGAAGATAAAAATTGGTGAGAGTGACCAAAGAAAGGTTAATATTGTTAAGAAAACTGTTTTCATTGAAATAAGGGTTGAAAATACCGAATTTCATGAATATTCCTCTGTTTTAAGGGTTTCCGGAACTATAATAGAAGGCCCAGAAGACATACAAAAAGGCTCTTACCATACCTTCAACCTTGAGCCTGGCTCTGTAATCACAATAATAAAAAAACAATGGCTAAGCTTTCAGGTTGAAAAAATAAAACAGGCATCAGTTGAAACCAAGAAAATACTTATCTGCGTTCTTGATAGGGATGAGGTATGCTTTGGTCTTTTAAAAAAACAGGGATTCAGCCTGCTGTCTGAGATTAAAGGAGATGTCGAGAAAAAAGCAGACATTAAAGCAAAAACAGGAAATTTTTATGGCGAGGTTATAAACAAACTTTATGATTATGTTGAACGATATAAAATTGAGAGCATAATACTAGCAAGCCCTGCGTTCTGGAAAGAGGACTTAATGAAAAACATAAAAAATGATGATATTAAGAAAAAAATCACTTTAGCAACATGCTCCTGCTCTGGAAAAGAGGCAATTGATGAAGTATTGAAAAGGCCAGAGGTAAAAAATGTCTTGAGCCAGCAGAGGGTTGCAAAAGAGCTGGAACTTGTTGAAAACCTGCTTGATGAAATCTCAAAAAACAGCCTGGCTGTTTATGGCCTGAATGAAACAGAAAAATCTGTTAATGCAGGGGCTGTTGAAAAACTATTGGTTACAGACGGCCTTATACAAAAAACAAGATTAAACAAAACTTATGAAAAAATAGACCAGCTTATGAAAAGCACAGAGAGCATGAAAGGCAGTGTCAACATAATCGGCTCTGACAATGACGGCGGCAAGAAGCTGGATGGCCTAGGAGGGGTTGGGGCCATATTAAGATATAAGTTAAATTATTAATTTTTAATTACTTCACTAACTCAAAGGTTTCTCTTGCTATCTGGAGTTCTTCGTTTGTTGGAATTACTAGCACTTTTATTTTAGAATTATTTGCTGAGATTATTGTTTCATTATTTTTGTTTCTTGTTTTGTCAATCTTAAGGCCAAGATATTCAAAATGCTTCAGAATTCTTTCCCTTACATAGAATGCGTTTTCCCCAATGCCTGCTGTAAAGACAATTGCATCAACGCCATTCATTGCAGCTATATAAGCTCCAATGTATTTTGCAACCCTATAACCTAAAATATCCAGGGCCAACCCGGCCCTTTTATTTCCCTTTTTTTCACTGGCCCATAAAACCCTGACATCAGGGCTTATTCCAGATACCCCTAACAGGCCTGATTTCTTATTTAATACATCATCAATTTCCTTAACAGAAAGTTTTTCATTATTCATTAAAAAAGGAATTATTGCAGGGTCAATATCACCGCATCTTGTTCCCATGACAACACCTTCCAAAGGAGTGAACCCCATTGAGGTGTCAATGCTTTTTCCATTCATTACCGCAGCTATGCTTGAACCGTTTCCCATGTGGCATGTTATTATCTTTAGCTTTCCATAATCCTTTTTCATAATCTCAGCTGCTTTTTTTGAAACATAATGATGCGATGTCCCATGAAAACCATAGCGCCTTATACCATATTTTTTATAGTATGCATATGGGATTCCATAGATAAACGCTTTTTTAGGCATATTTCCATGGAAGCCAGTGTCAAAGACAGCAACCTGTTTTATGTTAGGCAAAAGCTCTTTGCAGACTTTCATCCCAACAAGGTTTGCAGGGTTATGCAATGGAGCAAGACTGCTTAAATCATTAATCTTTTTTATAACCTTCTTGTTGACTATCACAGGCTCTTTAAAATCCTCGCCGCCATGAACTGCCCTGTGGCCGATTGCATTTATTTCATTAAATGAGCTGATTATACCCTCAGCCAAAATTATATCAAGAACATTCTTTAATGCTTTTTTATGGTCATTAATTTTCTTTCTTATTATTTTAACCCTTCCTTTTATTTCATATTTGATAAAAGAATTATTTAAACCAATACCATCAGCAATTCCTTTAATCAGAACATCTTCTTTTTCTTTAATCTCAAAAAGCTGGAACTTCAGAGAGCTTGAACCAGAATTTAATACTAATATCTTCATCTTAATCCCTTTTGTGCCTGCACAACAGTTATTGCAGTTAAATCAACAATATCCTGAACAGAGCAGCCCCTTGACAAGTCATTCATTGGCTTTTTAAGGCCCTGAAGTATTGGTCCAACTGCCCTTAACCCGCCAAGCCTTTCAACAAGCTTGTAGGATATATTGCCAGAGTTAAGGCATGGAAACACAAGCACATTGATTTTTTCCTTACAATTAATCTGAGGGCATTTTCTTTCACAAACATCTTCTATAAGGGCAGCATCTGCCTGAATTTCACCAACAACATTTAATCCAGATTTTTTGGCAATTTTTACTGCTTTTCTTACCCTATCAACATCTTCTCCTTTTCCAGAGCCAGTTGTTGAATATGAAAGCATTCCTGCCTTTGCTTTTTTATCAAAAAGATTTTCAAAGGTTTTAATTGAAAGCATTGCTATCTCAGCTAATTCATCTGAGCTTGGATTTGGAATAACAGCGCAGTCAGCAAAGAGCAGAACTTTTTCATCTTTTATCATAATTATTGCTCCGGATACTTTTTTAATATTCTTTTTTGTTTTTATTATTTGGAAAGCAGCTCTCACTGTTTCTGATGTTGAATGAGATGCACCGCCTATCAAACCATCTGCATCATTGCAATGCAGCATCATAGCCCCAAAGTAAAGCTCATTTTTCAGGATTTTTTTTGCATCATCCAAACTAACGCCTTTATTCTTCCTTAACTCAAAAAGCTTTTCTGCATATAAATCAAACTTCTCTGATTTAAGGTGATTAATGATTTCAACATTTTTTAGATTTAGCCCAAGGTCATCAATATTCTTCAATACTTTTTTCACATCACCTAAAAGAATGACCTTTGCAATACCTTTTTTTAGGATAATTTCACATGCCCTAAGAATCCTTTCATCATCTGCTTCTGGAAAAACAATTTTTTTAGGATTTTTTCCAGCCTTTTTTATTATACTATCCAAAACATCCATATCAGACTAACTTTCTTTTATTTATTTAAAGCTTTTCATTTAAAATCCAGAACAAAAACTTTTGCTATAAATTAAGGTGACAAATTTAATTCTTTTTCTCTAAGTTAGTAGAAAAGAAGCTGCTGAAAGAGATAAGATTAAGAAAATGAGAAAGTTAGCAAAAGAAGCCATAATAGAAAGTTTCCTGGTTATAAACAGCCAACTCAACTGGAAGATTACTTATAAGACTATTCTCTCTTTTCAAGCTTCTTTTCCTCTGGAAAAAAGCCCAAAAAAGATAACATTTAAATAATAGCTACGTATAATAATCATTAGGTTTTTT
>CAYWLA010000013.1:7844-19750 GCA_964458955.1 uncultured Methanosarcinales archaeon | reverse complement strand
TTGCTATCTCCCAGTTTCTTATGCTTGGCCCAGAAGAGCCATGCTCTGGAAATATTGGTTCATATGAAAATATTATTACCCTGCTCATGATGTTTTGCTCCTCTTCTTGTTAATTAACATACTTCGTTTTAAAAATTTTTGCTTTTAAACAGTATCTCCGATTGCAGTTTTAAGACTGCATAGCAAAATCAAAGATTTTGCTAAAAACTTGAGTTTGGAGACTACTCTATTTCTCTTTGGTTCCTTTAACCAAACAAGTTCAATACTCTAAATACTAAATTCCCCCTCTTCCCGTATAGCTATCGCTATAGCTAGTCTTAAATCTGCTCTAATTTCAGATACTCAAACAGCAGTTCTTGCTCAATATTATCAAGATATTTCTTAAATGGAACATAATAATTTAGGTTTTTATTAACAATCCAAAACAGATGAAGCAATAAGCTGACTAAGAAATAAAAATATCTGATTAGGTAATTAGTGCTTTTGCTTTTTATCCTGCTTTCGTCCTCTACCCTGTAATTTGTCTCAATCTGCCATCTTCTCTTATAATGCCATATATATTCAACTCTCGTCTTAAAATGTATATTTGTTGCAAATATCCATGCAAATTTGTCAATCCCTTTGCAAACAACAATTGTTGTTTTTGGCTTCCAGCAGCTCTTACCTTTAGAGTATTTCATCTGATGTTTGAATTTGCCTAGTTCCTTTGTTTCTTCAACATATCCTTTGATTTTTCCTTTCTTTTCAGGAACCAGGATAAGAAATCTTATCTTATTGGCTTCCAGATAGTCAATAAGTTCTGCTATGTAAAAGCCCCTGTCAAAGACAGCAAATCTTATTTTCCTGAATAATTTTTGACAGAAATCAAGCAACTCTATAGCAAGTTTTCCTCCGCTTCCCTCGCCTATCATAACAGGCAAAGCCATTAACGGAATCTGCTTGTTGCGGGTTATTAAACAGACTGTAATAAACTTAAATTCGCCATCATACTTTTTATTCTTAGGAGTATCAAATATGTATAATCCCCTTGTTTTTCCATAAAATGGTTCAGCAGTTATGTCAAAAGCAAGTCTTGCATAATTAACATGCAAGCGCTTGATTGCTTTTCTTACTTGCTTTTCGAATGCTTTCTTAAAATCCACTTCATATGACTTCTTGATCCAGATATGCAAAGAATCAGCATTCTCACCCAAAGTTTCAATATAACTATGAGATTTAGCAACTTTGACAAGCTGGTAGCTTATTGAATTCAGTGGGAGAATTATACTACTCAAGAAAGAAGAGAAAGATTTTTGTAGAAAGGATGTTATGTTGCTCATTGTTTATCTGCAAAATAAACAATAAGCTTCTCCTATTTGCTTTTTTTCGAGCATTTAGGAGGAGTTAATTTCTAATCGGAGATACTGGATTTGCTTCACAACTACTATTGGAAAGGTGGAATGTGGAATCGCGGTAAGTTTTTTCGCTCTGTTAGTAATATTACATCTGATGTAATTAGGAATTACATCAACTACCAAAACAATCCAAAATGTAAGTTTAATTTTAAAGATTATATCAGGAAAGTTCGACTTAACCAAAAGCTTATGAAAGCACCAAAATTATTGCAAGGTTTTTATGCTTAATTTTGAGTAGCATCGTTATCATATCTCAGTGCTATGGGCTTCAACCCACAGTTGTTTATCCTTTATAAATCAAACTGATAAATATTCCTCTAATGGAATATTGCTTCTCTTTATTTTGCTTTTCTTATTTTTATTGTCAATAAATTCCATGCACCAAATCTCAAGAGATAACAAAAGCATTATCCTATAACCATGGTTGCCAAGATGGCAATATTCTTTTTTATGTTGTTCTTGCTTTTTATGTTCTTCATATAAAATGTTAAGGAAATCTGTTTTATACCAGCCCCTTTTGATTAATCTTCTAAAAAGCAATTTGACTACTTCAGGTCTTTTTTCAAACCAAGCATGGTAAGGCTGATCAAAAGGCACACAGTTATTAGGAACAGAACTTTTAGGAAAATACCTTTTAAGTCCTTGTTTTACAAAATATCTCTTTCTTGCTTTATTTGTAAGCTTTTGAAAAGTATTTCCTTTAAACAATAAATCCATTGGTAGTGAGCATATAAAATCCATTATTCCCTTACTTTGATATGGTGGGAAAAATTTCATTCCATAAGCTTTAGCCAATTTATCGTGAAAAGTGCTTACATATTCCATATTTCCATGCACGAACCTTGCATGAATAAGATCGTCATCAAATGAATCTTTTCTTATAGCGATTTTTCCAAGATTATATTTTTCCTGAAATTCATGATAATATTTGGTCTTTAGAAGCTTTTTTCTCTGACTATTGTCAAAATGCCGATAGCATACGAGATTCTTGTAAAAATTATCATAAATGTTTTTAAAAGAGAATGGATGCAAAGCATAACGTAATTCCCAAAACCGATTCCAATTTGTACTTTTGGATATAAGATTTACTGCATTGAATAAGGATTTTCTAAATACAAAAGGTAAGAAATGGATATATTTATGAATCTCACTGACTGGATATAAATCATGATAAAGGTTATCCCCTCCGTCTCCGGTTAATAATGTGTCATTTTTTTTACTTGCTTCTTTAATTAATTTGAATATGGGCAAGGATGCTGCCAATACTGGTTCTTCGGTTATCCTAATCATCTCAGGTAACAAATCCAAATCTTTTTCATCCACATGTATTTCATGATATTTTGCATTAATTTTTTTTGCTACAGATTTTGCTGCTTTTGTCTCATCAAAGAGATTATAGTCAAATTTGCAAGTGTAAACATTTATTGGCTTATTAAAAACTTTAGATGCCATTAATACAACCCAGCTTGTATCAGTACCACCACTCAAAGTGCATGCTAGGTTGTTAGTTCTATTATTTTGCGTATAAGACTTTATTGTATCCATCCATATTTTTTCGTATTCATCCAGCTTTTTACTAATATTATAAACTGGTTTTCTGTCAAAATTCATTTGTGAATATTTTATATTAAAGGCTTTTCTATTTTTTACCTTTAAATAAAAACCTGGGACCATCCTATAAATCTTATTAAAATTAGTCTTGTTTGAGAATGAATAACTTGAATTAAGAAAAACATCAATAACATCATAATTTAATTTTGGCTTGGTTTTTATTTTTTTTAATATCTTTTTTATTTTATCAGAAAAAATGATTTTGTCTCCTGAAAAGTAATAATAGCAATATGTGTTTGAATATCTATTATTGAATATGTAAAAAGAATTATCTTTCTTATCAAATATTATTATTAAGAAATATCCATCAATTTTTTTGATGAACTCCTCGCCAAAATTAAGAAACATACTTTTTATTAAATTTTGTTGATTGTTTAAAATATTATTATTATTAACCTTTATGATTCTACCAATTAAAAGTAAATACAACATATCTTTATCAGACTGACTTTTTGATGATGATTTTATACTTAGTTTATTGCTTTTAATATCAAATTCCCCTAAAAATCTATCTGGATAAAACATAAAAGGTTAATTATAATTAAATATAAAAAAGTTTGTATTATGGGGTCGCGTAGAATTCTGTCTAAGGTCAATGGTTTTTGCACCCCCTTTTAATCCATAAGGATTAAGCGGGGTGTATGAAACTGAAAAATCTATTAATTACAGATAAACTACGAATTTTTTACTTTGAAAATAAGTGGAAACACAAAGAAGTACAAAGATACCTTTCTGACCATTACAATATTTCTGTTTGCATAAGAACTCTAAAATATTGGAAGAAAAAGCTGAAAGATCCTCGATGGAAACATCCTCAATTGTGTAAGCCACCAATTCCTCCAAAGGTAATTAACAAACAAAACATAAATAGAATTATTGAACTTAGGAAGAAGACAGGCTGGGGTGCTTTTACTATCAAATATGTTTTTAAATTCAAATACTCTGAAAGTACAATAAGACATTTGATAAAGAATAAAGGGCTTTCAAGAGGCAGCAAGATCGAGAATATGAGGATACATTGGGTTAAATGGCAAAGAAATCATCCTGATAGCCTTTGGCAAATGGATGGTAGTCCATTAGAAGATGGTCCATGGATTTTACCTATAATTGATGATTGTAGCAGATACAATGTTGGGATAAGGAAGTTTAAGACTATAACTACGAAGACAATCACAAATTTTCTTGAAGAATTAATAAACATTTACGGAAAACCTAGAGAAATATTAACTGACAATGGTTCTGAATTTGGAGGTATGTGGAAAAATAACTCTGAATTTGATAAATGGTGTAATAATCAAGGAATTAAACATATACGTTCAAGAGTTCATAAACCAACTACTGCAGGAAAAGTAGAAAGATTTCATGGCACTCATAAAGGAGAAATTAAATATTGCAATGGAGATTATGAACTCTTTAGATACAGGTATAACCACATCAGACCACACAGGAGTTTACACATGAAAACTCCTGCTGAAGTGTATTTTTCATTACAGATAAGAATAAATGGAGTGGGATTTAATCAATCAAAATGGTAGGGGTGCAAAAACTTATGAACTTACACAATACTAAATAATTACTTATTAACGAAAAGCATATAAATAAGTAAAAATCTTAAAAAATAAGGAACTTTTAATTAACAAGATAATTAATGAAGCCAAATAATAAGAAAACCTTTCAAATTTTATTATGGAAAAAGAAAAAAGAAAAACTGATATTTACTTAATTATAATATTCATCATACTTGCATGTATTTTTTTCATAAATGTTAGCTGGTTTTGTAATAATGAAATTTTTTTAATATATGATAGTGGAGATTTTAGAATGAATTCTGTATTATTATATAATAAACTAATTAATAATAACTTAAGCTCTATAAAAGATTACAACTATTATCAGCACATTACTAAAGAACAATTAACAACTTTATCTATTATACCTTTTTATGTAATATTTGGTGTAAATAATAATAAAATACCTCCTTTATTTGGAGGGTATCTTTTTTTTCTTCTTTTTATTTTAGGATCATATTTAATTGGAAAAGAGATTTATGGAAAAAAAATCTCTTTCTTTGCATGTCTATTACTGTTATGCTCAAAAAGGCTGTTTTTTGCATCAAGATTGTTTTATAATGATTTAACAGTAGCAGCAATGGTCATTTGGTGTTATTATTTTTTTATAAAATCTGACTTTTTTTCATCAAAAAGATACACTTATTTATTCATACTTTTCTTTGGATTGGGCTTATTATCTAAGCCAACATTTTTAATAATTGTGCCTTGTATCATTTCATTTTTAATCCTACAATTTATCTTTAACAAAAAAGAGTTTTATGTTAAGATAATAAGAATAAAAATTCAAAACCTGATGCACATAATCATAGCAAGCCTTATTTTTTTGCCTGTGCCTTTAATGCTATTTAAAAGAATTTTTTCCCATACCTTACTTCAAAGTAAGTGCTTTTCTATTACAGAAAATATTTTTACACCGCTTTTTTTTTATCAAACCCCCTCTTATTTTTTTTCAGATTTAACTAATAAATTTGGCAAGTTTATTCTTTTTTTTAATAATCAATTCGAAAGTGTTATTTTAAAATTTCTTTCAATATTATCAATTATATTTATAATACATTATTTCAGAAAAAAGCATGTTCCAACATTGGCAGCAATAATCTCCTTTAATTTTGTCTATCTTTTTCTAGCATTAATATTTAAAGGAATTTTTTGTGACGCGTTTGAGAACCCTCCATTATTTAGGCTTTCATATTCTATAATCCCTTTTTACAATTTATGCATATCTTTTCTTGTATTTAAAATATTAAAATGTAAAAATGTAAAAAAGGGCGTATCAATTTTTGTTATGTTTTTTATAATTTCTATTTTATTTTTATCTGTATATACAAATAATAAATCTCTTAATTCCCCAATAGTAAGGCTTGATGCACAATGGGACGATAAAACAACAGAGATCAGGCTGAATTATCAAGAGATAGTTAATAGGATAATAGTAGAAAACCAAGGAAAAGTTATATCTATTTTATTAAATGATATGTTATTTTATAAATCTTTTACAAAAGAGCCGTTTATTACAATTAATGATAACAAGGTATTTCCTCAGGAGATTTATAATCCTCACTTTATGGATGCATATGTTATGGAAGAATATAAGAATAAATTCATTGAATTACATTTTAATGGAGTTTATAATCAAGGAAAGGAAGATAAATATACAAACATAGCACTAAAATCTGACTTTATAATCCTTAAAACTACACCAGATTTCAATGAAGTTATATCTGAATTTTATATCCCTTTTAGTAAACGTGAGAAATATGCTGAGTATTACAATGGCACAAGTGTTGAAGAAATAATCAATAATGAATATACAAAAGTTTTGCATGTAATAAAGAAAAATCAGAATTCGTTTAGATGCATATACAACCTAAGCCTTGATGATGGGAACTTCTTCATTATATATGAAAAAGCCAACATTGTAGAATGAAAATAAAACTTTAATAAAATAAAACTGTGCAAAAAAGCCCTAATGATTTTAATTGCATAAGCCAGAAATCTCAGCACTTTAGTGCGTGAGATGAATGGCTAAGTTTTTCTACTTGTAAAATAAAAAAAGCGTGGTGAACGAAATTTTTTGCGCCACGCACTAACCTCCTTAAGTTAGCGTGAGCTTTCTTCGCCGGAGACACAAAATGGCACTTGAAATCAAACACCATGCGCACAAGGTCGGCGTGAATGTGCATCATCTTGAATGGTGCACGAAATACAGATATAAAATATTTAAGCAGGACAAGTATAAAAACTTATGCGAAGAAATTCTAAAAGAAACAGCGCAAAGGCACAGGATAATAATTAGGGAGCTTTTTGTAATGCCTGAACACATACACATCAGTGTAGAAACACTACCAAGCATGAGCCAAAGCAAAGTATTACAACTTCTGAAAGGAAATCTCAGCTACTAACTTTTCAGGCAACAACCAAAATTTAAATTGAGATATCCGCGAGGACATCTTTTCAGCCCAGGAGCTTATGCAAGCAGCGTTGGATACAACACAGTAGAAACAGTTGATGAATATATAAAAAATCAAATGAATGTGCACCAAACTTCCTTAAGCCACTTCACAGGAAGCCCCGCACTTTAGTGCGGGAGGATGTCACGATATTTTTTCATTACATTTAAAGGATACATAGCACTTCAGTGTTAAGGTTTTCTCCTTCTTCCATAAATTATTTCTAACATTCTAATAACCACCGAGATTTCGTTATGGTCTAAAGCGTTAGCGTAAGACCTAACGGTGAACGGCGGAGTAAAGTTATTATTCTACGACTTCTTGAGTTTTATTAGTTGATTAAGCAAAATAAGAAGCAGACCAAAACCTGTAAATCTGGCTTTGGACACTATCCGTATAGCGTTAAGCCTTTGAGTTGACCAGAGCAAGTAGGTATGATCTAGCTTCTTGTAATAATTTCTTATTAGTTTTAACTATAAAAAAATATCTATTTTGGAGTGTGTGGGACAGTAAAGTACATTATTTCTTGTTCTTCTTATAGAACTTAAATACTTCCAATATTTTTTCAACAGTTCCCAAATATTTAATATTTTTTAGGATAGGGTATTTTTTACCAGATATAGATTCTACAATACTATAATAGGTCTTTATGCCTGATTTTTTCTTAACTTTTTGCTTTCTTACAAACATAATATATGTATACACTATATAGTATATAAATATTTGTATTCTCTAGAATACAAAAAAGCAAATAGTAGTAATTTTATAATATACACTAAAATGGTAATCCGCTCAAAAGAAGCAAGAGTCGCAGTAGCAAGGCTCAAGAGAATTGTCGATGAATACAAAGAAGAACAGCCGGAAAAGAAAAGGGACTGGAGGACATATGAGCAACAACACTATGCAAGGCTTAAGGTTTGCTTTGCTGAACTCTTGCCTTTAATTAAGAAAGCAGTAAAATCGATAAAAGTCATAAAGACAGAAAAAAGAGGCAATGAGTCGAAGCTTAACTTAGAGCAGAAGATTATCATACTTTTGCTTAAGCAGATATGCATCAAGAGCAATAGAAATATGGCAGGAATGATGGTGCTGTTCACATGGCTTTACCTCTATTGATATCAGCTACAAGACCATTGAGAGGCTTTATTCTGATCCTCTTGTTCAGACAGCACTGTATAATCTCCATATTCTTACCCTAAAGAAGAAAGAAATACATGATGTTGATTGTGCAGGAGACGGCACAGGGTATACTCTTTTGATCAAAGAGCATTATGCTAGCTATGCCCAGAAGCTAAAAGATAAAGCAAAAGAGAATAATCCAAAAGAGAAGAAGAAAATTAAGTGTGTTTATTCTTTTGCAATTATTGATATAAAAAGTAGGATGTATATTGCTTATGGGACAAGCCTAAAGAGTGAGCAGGAAGCATTCTTTGAAGCTGTGAAAATGCTGAAGACTATCGATGTTCAAATCAAAACTATGAGGCTGGATAGATATTTTAGCGCTGAATTTTATGTAAAAATGTTATTAGGGCAGGTTGGGAATATTAAGTTCTTTATTGTGCCAAAAAGCAATATTGTAAATATTGGCTTAGGCGAATGGGGAAAAATGGTTACTAGATTTGTAGAAGATACTAAATTGTTTTTGAAGGATTACTTTCAAAGAAATCAATCTGAAAGCGGATTTTCTGAAGATAAGAAGAGGACTGGATGGAAGATATTTCAGAAAAGGCCCGAAAGGATAGATACTGCTAACGCAGTAATTTATGCATGGCATAATTTGTTTTGGCTGGGTGGTTAAGTTTCACTGTCCCACACACTATTTTGGAGGTGATTTTTATTTTTACCATGGTTGTTTTGTGCAAAATTCAACCATGACTCCTCCTTTGTGTTTTTTTCTAAACACTTAGGAAGAGTTAATTTCTAATCGGAGATACGGTTTAAGTATTTTAAATTAAAAATTGTATGGCTCGGAAAAACTAGTAAATCTAAAAAAACAAGTTTTAATCTTAAATGTACTATATCTTCTATTAAGTAAGTTAAACTCTTATGAACATCTGTAAACAGCCTGAGGAAAAATTTCCATAAATTACCTGGTTGGCTATAGCTAAATAAGGTCCAATTCCATGAACTTTTTAAAACAGAAGTCATTGAATCCTGCTTCAAATGAATTGCTTTTGCCTTTGGCTCATAAACTAGTTTATAGCCTTTGGCCTTTAACTTATTGGACATATCAACATCTTCATAGTTTGTTCTGTATTTTATGTTGTACAAATCAACATCTTTTACTAAACTTTTCCTAAACACACAATTGCTTCCAAATAAAAATTTGGGGTTTATTATCACTTTTTTACCCCAGTTCTGTTTCATATGAATTAGTCTCCACAAATCAGATGTTCTCTTTTTATAATGCTCTTCTAAATTACCACATGCACCAGCTATTTTATCACTCGTAAAATCTTTCATTAGGTTTTCCAGCCATTTTTTATCTAAAATAACATCCACATCAATTGATGCAACAAATTCATTCTTTGCTTTTAAGATTCCTCTATTTCTAGAGAAAGCCAAACCTTTATTTTTTTTATTTCTGAGAATTTTAACACTATATTTTAATGTTTTCTCAATAGTCTTGTCAGTGCAACCATCGTCAATAATCAAGATTTCATCAACAGGATATGTCTGCCTTAAAACAGATTTAATGCATTCTTCTATATGTTTCTCTGCATTAAAACAAGGTATATATAATGAAACCTTTTTCATAGTCTTTTTCCTTTTGGTTTTAGAATAAATGATAAATTCCTTAATAAAAACTTGCTAAAAGCTGGAAGTGATTGTATTTTTCTATGTATTGATAAATTTGTTCCTAAATTATCACATGATTTATAACAGTTGATTTTTGAGAAATAAGGATCTGATTTTTTGCATCTTGATTTCTCCCTGAATAACTCTTGTTTTTTTGAGTGCCATGCTTTCTTAAAGCTTTGTTTGTGAATGTTTCCTACTGGCATAAGATGAGACTTAAGGCATGAAAGAATATCTCCATTTGCCATTATTCTTGCAAATGTCCAACCAGCATAACAGGGTATAGTATCAACAATATTTGAATCATACTTGCCTTTTTTTGATTCTTCATTAGAAACCCTTCTCAAAAACTGTTCAAGAGAATTAACTTTTAATTCTATACCTAATTCAGCATTTTTTTTATTAACATAATTCCTTACTTTATTTATCTCTTTGATTAGTTTACATCTTTGCTCTTCATTTAAAAGCAAAATTTTTGTTTTCCCTTCAACTGGATCCATCATTGTAAATTCAACAGAATCAGCTTTTACTAAAAATGCAAAGTCAATCATTTCTTTTATTTCCTCATAATTAAGATTGGATATAACATTATATATATTAATAATTGGCTTTTTTTTGCCTTTTTTATTTTTAAGATTAGCAATATAAATTAGGGTATCCCTCATTTTATAGAAATCCTTATCTGTTTTGTTTGGATGTGTTTTTATATAACCTCCGGGAGTTCCTGCCCACATGCTTACATTCATATGATCAACACCTAAGTCAACAAGCTTCTCTGTTCTTTCCTTACTGATTAATGTAAAATTAGTGCTCATGTCACAACCAATGCCTTTGCTTTTTATGTATTCTATAATTTCCATTACCCTTGGATGCATAAACGGTTCTCCACCACCGGTAAGATAAATCTCCCTGACACACATTTCATCTAATTCATCAATAAGTTTTTTGACCAATTCAAATGGAAGCTCTTTTTTCTTTGTTTCTGGGTCCATTGCTTTATCACCTAACAAAGGAGAGTTACACCAACAACCAATACAATTGTTATTACATTGATTAGTCAGGTCAATTTGTACGCTCAATGGACCAGTAAATACATCTAAACCATTAAGAATACCTGCAACCATTTTTATTTCACTTATTTTCCATTTTAATTTCATGTTAAATCACTTTTTTAATTTTAATCAATATCTTTTTGTAATAAATGTAATTCTTTTATCTTTCTATGAAACTCAAGATTCATTCCTAAGTTATCACATCCTTTATAACACCCTATTTTTTTAAAATAAGGATCTGATTTTTTTATATTCTTAGCTTTTTTTCTGAATTCATTGTATTTTTCTGAAAACCATATACCATTAAAAGAATTTTTATATAGGTTACCTAATGGAAATAAATGTGCTTTGCAGCAGGGGATAACATCACCGTTTGTTGAAATCCTTGCATAAATCCACCCAATATAACAGGGCATTGAATCAATAATATCATTATCATAACTTTCTTTAGGAGATTCATTTGAAATCCTGCGAAGAAATGAACCAAAACCTAAAATGCTTAAATATTTAATTCCTACTTCCCCCATCTTATTTACAGGGCATATTTCAAAAAATTCACAAGATTTACAATGATGAGGTTTAAATTGAAAAATATATAAATTTTTATCCTCTTCAATTATTGGGTTATCCTCTCTTGGGGGCCAAGTTGTCTTATGTGCTGGACAAGTTAAAACACGGCATATACATTTTTTATTATCTTTATCTTCCTCCCATACTTTAAGTGTAAATCGTGAAGGTATTTTCATAAAGCGTCCAGGAAATTCCTTAATTTCCTTATTAAGTTTGCCATCTTGGAATTTTTTGTTAATTAAAAAAGATTTAATATCATAAGCATAACAGTCATTTCTCTTTAATAAGTATTTAAATTGTTTAAATAGGAGTAGCTTATCGCTTTCAGACAGCATTAAAAAATTTGTTTTTCCTTGAATTATATCAATGACCTGAAACTCAATATAATCAACCAAGGTATTCAGGGCAAAATCAAGCATATTCTTTATTTTGTCATGATTAAACTTAGAGATAACATTA
>CAYWLA010000013.1:0-7744 GCA_964458955.1 uncultured Methanosarcinales archaeon | reverse complement strand
TAGGCTAAGATTTTTTTTAACAAAATCATTAAAATCTTTTTTTGACATTTTGTTTAAACTATACATTTATTGTTTCTATTTCCCTATTATGAACTTGGTTGTCACAAGTCATAAAACAGCCTACTCTTTTGAAGTAAGGGCTTAATTTGCTTTCATATAATGCTCTTCCTCTAAATTTATCATATTCCTCAGAAAACCAAATATCTTTAAATGATTTTTTGTTAATATTTCCCATTGAGTACATTACAGCTCTGCAGCAAGGTACAACATCTCCATTAGCAAGTATCCTTGCAAATATCTGCCCTATATAACACGGTTTGTTTAGAACACCAAAATCATATCCTCCCAAATTTGCTTTTTTGCTTTTCACTTTTGCTATAAAACTGTTGATATTATCTATTCTTATCTTATGAATTTTGCTTTTTCTATTGTACGCTTCAACTATTTTTATCACATTCTTTAGTTTTTTAAGCAAAATTTTTCTTTCTTTACTATTTAATAATAAACTATCTGTCCCGTCTTTAATAGGGTCTATCAATGTGAAATAAAGTTCATCCAATGAAACATAGGTAGCAAACTTAGCCATTTCTTCAATTTTATTATAGTTAATGTTTGAGATTACATTAGCCATTATAACCTTTGGCCCCTTTGCAAGCTTTTCTTTATACTGAGCAATGAACTCTAAATTATCTCTTATTTTCTCAAAAGTTTTTTCTTTCTGGTTTGGGTGTGTTTTAACATAGGTTTCAGCATTACCTGCCCAAAGGCTGGCTACAATTTCATCAACATTTAATTCAAACAATTGCTTAATTTTCTCTTTTGTTAATAACATAAAATTAGTTGTTATATCACAAGCCATTCCTTTCTCTTTAATTAATTTTATAACATCCACTATTTTAGGATATAAAAATGGTTCTCCACCGCCAGTAAGCCTTATGCGTTCTGTTCTTAAATCGTGCAAATCATCAATAAGTTTTTTTAATATATCAAATGGAATCATTTGTGATTTCCATTCCTTAGTTGCTTCTTTATTCTTCAATAATGGAGAATGGGTCCAGCATCCAACACAATTTAAGTTGCAGCTATTTGTCAGGTCAATTGTTACATACTTAGGGGTTGGAACAAGCTTTTTGCGAATCTGTTCTATTTTATTAATGTCCTTATTATTCCTAAAAAGATTTCTAATGTTTAAAATTTTTTTAATTACACTCCCAATAGGCTTTTTTTTATACAAAACATTCATTTTTTCTGGTTCTTCAGTTTTAGTTGATGTTTTTCTTTTATCATAGTTTATATTTTTAGCTAGTTTAAGTGTGACAATATTATCTATCTCTTTTAAATTATCAGATTTTTTATCTTTTCCTTCCATTATATTTGTTTCTAGAAAAGGAATTCCTAATTTATTAACAAGCTCAATTACTTTTTTTACACGGTTGTTTCTGATTTCCATATTACTATCTTTAGTGTGCCACTTATAATACCCATTTTCTTTTTCTTTTGGAAAGGCTATACCATATTCTTTATACTTATCCCTTACATCAGTTCCAGCTATCAAATGAAGTATATTTATTGATTTAACAAGGTCAATATAATCCTTGTTCCTTTTTATAAATTCAAGAGTCTTATTAAATTTAGATTCTGTTTCCCCTGGAAAACCAATCATAATAAATATTTCTGTTTTCAAGCCAGCATTTTTTGCCCTTCTTACTAATAATTCAGCACTTTTTGCAGTGTATGGTTTTCTCATTCTTCTCAAAACAACCTCAGAGCCAGATTCAACTCCAATTTGAAACTCCTTACAGCCTGCTTCTTTCATCTTTTTTAGTAATGAAAAAGGCATTTCTATGCCAATCCCCTCACAATTCCAGCTTATTTTTAGATTATTTTTGATGATTAAATCACAGGTTTCCTCAAGCTTTTTTAAATTACCATTAATTAAATTGTCTACAATCGTAAAGTTTGTTATTCCTTTTTCTTTTACATAATATTTTATTTCTTCAACTATCTTCATTGGTTCCTTAAACCTGTATTTGCCGAGCATTAATTTACCAATACAAAATGAGCAGTTTGCAATACAACCCCTACTCCATTCCATCAAAAGGCTATTTCCATCACCATATTGGCTTAAATCAAAATCATTGTAAGTTGGAGATGGAATTTCTTTAGGTTCTAAAGGATTTCTTGGTATAAACTGATTTTCCTTATTATTCTTGAAAACAATAACACCTTGAATATTTTTCAGTGGTTTGTCATAATTTATTGCATTCACAACTTCTTTTAGGCTTTCCTCTCCTTCACCAACTATGTAAGCATCAATTAGTTCCGGGATTCTTTCTTCAAAAAATCCTCTTGAAGCAGGTGTTGCACATGCTGGCCCGCCAAGAATTACTTTACTTTCTGGCTTTTCTTCCTTAATCCTCTTTATCATATGTATAGCAAGCCTTTCCTTAGGGTCAACAACAGAAAAAGCTATAATACCTATATTTGAATCTATTATCCTATTAACCCATTCTTCAATATCATTACTTATTAGTCTTATAATTTTATCAAGAAGATTATCATTGCTCCAGTAATTCTTGTTTTCAACATGCCATAGATTACTATATTTTTCCTTTAACTTGTTATAGAGTTCTATATTAAAATCAAAAATATTTACCTTAATACCATTAGATTTTAAATATTCTGATAAGCATGCCAATCCAAGCGGTGGATTGTTTATTCCCCAAGGGGGTATATTAATTAATATTACTTTCTTCTTATCTAAATTATTTATCTCTTCTGTTTCAAATGAGCTATCTAAATCATGTATTATACCTAACTCATCTAATAATAACTTAACTTTTTTTACTTTTTTGTTACGTTCTTCAGTATTATTTCCATTATTAGTATACCAATTATAACCCGTCTGATCATCTTTTGATATTATAATTTCATATTTTTTTGGATTTTCTTTAATATCTACTCCATCCATAATATATAGTCCATTAACTGATCTCACAAGGTTAATGTAATCCTTATTTCTCCTTATAAATTCAAGTGTTTTATTAAAATCCTCATCTGTCTCACCTGGAAAACCCACTATAATAGTCAAAGCAACCTCTATTTTTGCTTTGTGAGTTAATTTTAATGTCTTTTCAGCCTCATTAACACTATGTATTTTTCTCATTAACCTCAAAATATGGTTAGATCCAGATTCTGCACCATAGTATAACCTATAACATCCTGCTTTTTTAAGTTTTTTAAACAATCTGTAACTCATTTTTCTGGGTATTGCCAAACCACTCCATTTAATCTTAAGACCTAATTTAATAATCAAGTCACATATTTTTTCTAATTGTTTTAGATCCCCATTTATTGTTGAATCACAGACGGAAAAATATTTTATGTTATTTTTTCTTACATGATATTTTATTTCAGAAACTATATTTTCAGCAGTTCTTGGTCTATAATTACCCCCTATTACCTTATGCTGGCAAAAACTACAATTGCCTATACAACCCCTGCTCCACTCAGTAGTTACCATAGTATGATTTGTATACTTATTTAAATCAAATTTTGAGTAAGTAGGGAATATCTTAATTTTTTTATAATCAATGGGGTCCCTCTTTATAAGTTTTGAATATTCTCCATTTTTATATGTAATTACCCCTTTTATTTTTTCTAGTTCTTCATTGTTTTCTATTGCTTTTATTATTTCCAATAATGTTTCTTCTCCCTCACCAATAACATAAGCATCAACTAAATCAGGAATATTTTCTATGAATATACTTCTACATCTATCAAAATTACATAATGGTCCACCAAGTATTATTTTTAGCTCTGGTTTTTTTTCTTTAAGTTTTTTTATTGTTTCAATAGTTATTCTTTCTCTGGGATTTGCTACAGAAAAAGCCACTATCTTTATATTAGAGGAAAGTATTTTATCTACACAACTATCTATTTCTTCTTTAAAAATCTCAAACAAATTTTTAAATAGAATTTTATTAAACCAGTATTTCTGATTGTTCATTTCCCATAAATAACTGTATTTTTCTTTAAATTTATTAAAAAATTCTATGTTAAAATCAAAGACCTTTACATTTATTCCCTTACTGGTTAAATACTCTGCAAGATAACCTAAACCAACTGGGGGAGTTTCAATGTCCCATGGCGGAAGTATTACTAATGCTATGTCCACTATTTTAGTTTTGGGATGTACTTCACTAATATCAATGACTTTTTCTTTAAGGTTAGTTGTGAAAATTGGAATGTTTAAATCTTTCAAAACGCTTATTACATTTTCAGCTCTTCTCTTACGTTTCTCAAAAATATTTCCATCAAGAGTGTACCAATGTGAATCTCTTAGCCTTTGTTCAGAAGGAAAAATAATCCCATATTTTTTAGAGTTTATGGAAATATCACTTCCAGCTACAACATTACAAATATTAATATTAGTAACCCCTCTTATACTTGCTTTATTTTTCTTAATAAATTCTCTAGTCTTCTCTACATCTTCTTCTTTTTCTCCTGGAAAACCCACTATAAAATTAAGTTGAGTGTTTATACCTGCTTTTCTAGTTAATTCTAAGACCTTTTCAGCTGAACTAATTGATATTGGTTTTCCAATTTTCTTCAATATACTGCTTGAACCACTTTCTATTCCATAATTTAAAGTAATACATCCTGCTTTTTTCATTTTGATTAAAATATTATAATTCATGATATCTAAAGGTATAGCAAGAGCAATCCACGTTAAATTGTATTTAGATTTAATAATTAAATCACAAAGTTTTTCTAACTCTTTTATATTACCATTAATGAGCAAATCATTAAAATAAAAGTTAGTTATCTTATTTTTCTTCACATGGTATTTAATCTCCTTAAACATATGTTCAGCAGTTCTAGTCCTGTATTTTCCCATCATTTTCCAATCATTACAAAAAGCACATCTACTAATACACCCCCTGCTCATTATCAATGCTAGACTTTTCTCTGTATAATCTTCCAAATCAAATTCTTCATAAGTAGGAAAGTATAACTTATCAAGAGGCTCAATCAATTGTGGTAAGGTAAACCTTTTTTCTTTATTTTTGTAATAAACAACACCTGGAATATTCTCAATCCTAATACCTTTTTTTAATCTGTTAATAAGTTCAAACAAGCTAACTTCTCCTTCACCAACAATAAAGAAGTCTACCAATTCTAAAGGGAAAATTTGTTCTCTTTCTTTATCATCAAAACATCCTGTTCCGCCAACAATAATTACCTTATCTGGATTTTTTCTCTTAATTTTCTTAATGATTTCAATGCTAAACAACCTGTTAGTGGCCTGTGTAGAAAATGCACAGATTTTTGTATTTGAGAAAGAAAGAATTCTCTTTAAACAATATTCAATTTCTTCTTCAAATAATTCCCCAAAATCTTTATCCCAATCACACCAATATTTATTATTTTCAAACTTCCAGAGATCTTTTAATTTATTATCAACCCTCTTATATACCTCTATATTTAAGTCTAATACTTTTAAATTTATGCCTTTTTTCTTTAAGTTTGTGGCTAAATAAGCTAACCCCAAAGGTGGCATTTGAATACCCCAAACAGGACATGTTATTAATATAACATCTTTTTCATTAGTTAATTTCATGTTTTCGCAGCCTCACATCTCTTGCATATAAAGTCAGGAGGGCTTTCTATTCTACCATTTATCATTTTTCTTATTTTGTTATATTTTTCTCCATTCCATATTTTATACATATTTTGGGTTTTAACATTTCCAAGAACAACCTCTCTTCTCCAGTCCATACAACACAAGATAACATCCCCATTGTAAAGAATATGTATCATTTCATTAGCCCAAATAGATTCACATCCTTTAACACTATTATGTTTTACTTTTGGAAGAAAAGAAACATTGCCTGCCCTACTAATAGGCATATCAAAATAATTAATATTTTTAATATCCGCTTCCCTCCAGAAATTGATCATTTCATCCTTTTCCTCAGTAGGTAATAAGCTGGGTGTTCTTGTAATATCTATATTTATATACTCATTACCCTTATTTTGCATTCTTGCAATTTTTATAAAATCTAATATTCCTTTTATTGTTCTATTAAAATCCAGATGCATAATTTTTCTGTAACTTTCTTGGCTATTGGCCAAAACACTAAACTCAATATAATCCAATTTTGAATTAATTAAATCCTTACTTAATTTTTCATTTAGCAATGAACCATTTGAAACAATGTGCACTATTGTGTTAGGATTTTTTTCTTTTGCATAATTAATTTTACTAACTATATCTTTATCCATCAATGGCTCGTTCATTAAATATAATAATATTCTTTTAACATCATAATTGCCTGCTTCATCAATTATTTTCTTATAAGTTTTGAAATCCATTACTCCCTGTGGCTGTTTTTTAACTAAATTGCTGTAGGGACAAATAATACAATCTGCATTACAATAGGATGTTGTCTGAATCATAATATATTTTGGAAAATTGAGATACATATTTCAAACCCTTTATTTTATTTAAGTTATTCTTTATAGAGGTTTTTTACTGATAATGGAATTTTAAGTTGATCAAGTAATTTAATAACTTGCATTGCTTTCTTAGTTCGAATTTTATGGTTATTATACTGATCATACCATCTTTCAGGATTGTTTGTTAATGTAAAATTAAACATTTTGGGATATTTATATATCATGCTTCCAGACATTATAAAGCAAACACCAACATTTCCAACCGAATCAATATAGGATTTATTCCTTTTTATAAACTCAAGTGTTTTGTTAAATTCAGGTTCAGTCTCTCCTGGAAAGCCAATCATAATAAATATTTCTGTTTTCAAGCCAGCATTTTTTGCCCTTCTTACTAATAATTCAGCACTTTTTGCAGTGTATGGTTTTCTCATTCTTCTCAAAACAACCTCAGAGCCAGATTCAACTCCAATTTGAAACTCCTTACAGCCTGCTTCTTTCATCTTTTTTAGTAATGAAAAAGGCATTTCTATGCCAATCCCCTCACAATTCCAGCTTATTTTTAGATTATTTTTGATGATTAAATCACAGGTTTCCTCAAGCTTTTTTAAATTACCATTAATTAAATTGTCTACAATCGTAAAGTTTGTTATTCCTTTTTCTTTTACATAATATTTTATTTCTTCAACTATCTTCATTGGTTCCTTAAACCTGTATTTGCCGAGCATTAATTTACCAATACAAAATGAGCAGTTTGCAATACAACCCCTACTCCATTCCATCAAAAGGCTATTTCCATCACCATATTGGCTTAAATCAAAATCATTGTAAGTTGGAGATGGAATTTCTTTAGGTTCTAAAGGATTTCTTGGTATAAACTGATTTTCCTTATTATTCTTGAAAACAATAACACCTTGAATATTTTTCAGTGGTTTGTCATAATTTATTGCATTCACAACTTCTTTTAGGCTTTCCTCTCCTTCACCAACTATGTAAGCATCAATTAGTTCCGGGATTCTTTCTTCAAAAAATCCTCTTGAAGCAGGTGTTGCACATGCTGGCCCGCCAAGAATTACTTTACTTTCTGGCTTTTCTTCCTTAATCCTCTTTATCATATGTATAGCAAGCCTTTCCTTAGGGTCAACAACAGAAAAAGCTATAATACCTATATTTGAATCTATTATCCTATTAACCCATTCTTCAATATCATTACTTATTAGTCTTATAATTTTATCAAGAAGATTATCATTGCTCCAGTAATTCTTGTTTTCAACATGCCATAGAT
>CAYWLA010000012.1:0-20605 GCA_964458955.1 uncultured Methanosarcinales archaeon | reverse complement strand
TAAATTCTATTTCAGACAGATCAAGGTTCTCAAGAGATTTAAGATATATATTGACTCTAGGGGAAGAAAATTTATTTTTAATATATTCCTTTACATTAATTGTTTCTGAAGCAATAGCAGAGGTAGAACAGGTTATAACTACAGCTGGTGCAATAAGTGACATAAGTGCTAACTTACTAATATTTTCTTTATTTACCTTAGGGATAATATCCTTAAATGATCCCTGCAAGTAAGCAAGCTTAATCTTTGCATCAAAAACAGCACTCTTCAGTTTAGGAGAGTATTCTTCCTTAAATTCCAAAACTCTTTCTGTAAGTGATTTCATCTAAAATATTTTAGGAGGATATAACTATATATATTTTTCTATCTTTGAGTAAATACATTTTTTATTTTTACTTATCTTAAAATCCTTTTTAATTTTTCTTATAAGCTCTTTTCTCCATATGAATAAAGTAATAATCATTAAAACAAATACATTAAGAAAGGGAAACAGCCTGAAGCCAAGAATCTGCTCTATTAGGATGCTGCGCGGGCCATACCTGAAAAAGAGGGGCATGTAATAGGTGAAGAGGGGGTTTCCTAATGGTTGCATTGAATAAAACTCTTCTTCATGCTTTTCCATTGTTCTATAATTTATTTCAATGAAAGAATTTCCACCCTCATTTAGTACTTGTTCAAATTCCTGCATGCTTAATAAGCTTATAAAAATACATATCATCATAAAAAATAATAAAACCTTTTTATTAATTTTTTTAATACAAAACATTAAAGGAAGCATAAGGAAAGGAATAATTAGAACTAACAATCTTGGACCAAATGAAGAGCCCTGCCACCACATCAACTGGACAGAATTTGCTAATAAAATCAGAATAAAAGAAACAATAATTAAAATAGTTTCTAGTTTGTAATTTTTAAACATACAAAATAACCCTATCAAAGACAGAAGTAGTATTGGATTATAAAAAAAGAGTCCTCTATAAGGATAAAAAAGTAATCTTATCATAATATTAGTAAGACGTGGTAAACATGAAAATGCCTCTTTTAATAATGCCCAACTCCAATCAGTAATAACAGAAAAAATTTTTTTGTTTTCTTTTTTAGAATCTTTGAAAAACTGCCACTCAATTATTTGATTAACACCTTTATAAGAAGCATTTAATATTATTTCTTTTTCTGGGGGGTATTCTCTATTAAAACTTTCTCCATAATCAAATGGACCAATAACCATCCATTTTGGGTTATGTTCTCTATCTATTGTTAAATTTTTGTAATTTCTTAAAAATGAGTAATACTCTAAACCTTCATAAGTAAATCCTTTCCTATCTGTAATAATAAAAAATAATTCAAATTTATTCCATCCGTTACATACTTTTATTAAAACCTTGTTCCATCCTTTTTTTAAGGTTGTATTTGCTATATCTTGATTTATAATAGCTCTTCTTGGCATTTCCTCTTCAATCAGGATTGTATCATTTAACCATAATTTTATGTTCTCATCACTTCCAGTTCTTATTTGTACTTCTCTCTTTTCTGGAGAATAAACATATGTTAAAGCATATGCACATACAAATTCATTTGGTTTAAATAATGGCTCAAAATCTATATATTCTATTGTTCCATTATATTGTTCCCATAACATAACCAAATCTTCATCATATTTATTCATTCTATTATCATTTAGATCCTGGTCTATATGATTATAAGATAAGTCAAATGGGCTACCAAAAATTAAATAATTATAAAAGAAGAATATTAGAATAAACAGGGAAAAACCAAAGCAAAACAAGAATATTGCTCTCCACTTTTTGTTTAAAATGACAAGGATAAAACAACAAAAAATTATTACTGCAGTCAAATAATCTGTTATAACAGCCATGCCGCCAGATAAACCAGCAAGAAAATAATAATTACATTTCTTTTCCTGCGTCATCTTGAAAATAAGGTAAAAGCACAGAAATGCGAAGAATGTTGCTATAGCATGATGATAGTAGATTGTTGCATATACAAAAATTATAGTTCCCAAACCAAAAATAATAGTAATCAACATCCTTTGAGACTCTTTTTTCAAGAAGAACCTTGAAATCTTATAAATCAGGACAACCAAAAACGCTGAGAACAAAATAGAGCTAAAAACCATTATCATAAACTCTAAAAAGCGTAGCTTTAAGTCAGTGTCAGGCATTCCAAAAAACAGCTTGAAAACAGCATAAACAGGAACAGTCAGGAAAGAGGCACCAAGTGCTTTATCACAGTAATAATGCCCATTATAATAAGCCCTGTCACCCGTGTTATTTATGTAAGAATCTATCTCAAAGCGATGCTCGTCGACAATAGCTCTTGTTAAATCAAGCTTTGAATTATCATTCCAATTTTGAAACTTAGCAAAACATAAATAAATAATGAAGAATGTTAAAAATATTTTGAATTCCTTTTTATTTAGCAGACCCATGTTTTTCACTATCACTTTTTTGTTTTAACCGATCTTAAAGATAATGTTACAAATTTTTGTTCGCAAACAAAAATCGTAAAATAACTAATGATGCTTGATACCGCTGCTCCTGTATAACTGTACATCGGGATTAACATTAAGTTGAGTATTATATTCATAACAGCACCAAATATAAAAATTTTAACATTTACCAGCGGTTTGTTAATTGCATTTAAATAATAAATATTAACCAAATTTAGGAATAAAAAAAATCCACCGATCGAGATTAAATTCAAGATAAAAATAGATTCTATAAACTCTTTTCCAAATATTAATAAGATTATGAATTTTCCAAATATAAGGCAACAAATAACAATAAATAAACTAAACAAAAAAAGGTATAGAAAACTTTTTTTATATAAGTAATACAATTTTTCTTTATCTTTTGTGAAATATTTTGATAAAGATGGATAAATTGAAACAATAAAAACTGAAGGGAAAATAATTAGATTTCTTATAATAGTATCTGCTGCCCCATATAGACCAACTATTGTTTCTCCTTTAAAGAACTGCAGCATAACCAAATCAATTCTGTAAATTATTGAGCTAAAAAAGCATATTACTAAAAATGGAATCGATTTTATCATTAGGTATTTCCATAACTTTAAATCAATTTTAAGAACAGGTTTTGTAAGCAGTTTATAACCAAAATAAGTTGTTATAACCAAGCCAACAGTTTTTCCAATAGCAAAAGCATATAGTAACTGTATAAAGCCATAACCCCTTATCAAGAAGTATAGGACCAAACCAACAATAACAACATTATGGATTAATAGAGTAATAGCCTCATATAACATCTTCTCATAAGCCCTGAAAGCAGAGTAAAAGACCCATATGAATGCATCAACACTAAATATAAAGCATATAAAATAAATACCTATTTTTAACTCTTGAGAAACGTTTATTAAATTGATTATTACAATCATTAACAAAGAGGCAATCAAACACAAACATAACTTAATAAATAACAAATTACCCAAATATTTGCCTATTTTTGATTTATTCCTTGAAATTTCTCTTGTTGCTAAATCTGTTAGACCCGGATTTGATATAATAAAAAATATGCTTCCAAATGCAAAAATAAAAGCATATTTACCAAGACCAACTGTACCTAAATATCTGGCAATAAATATAATTTGTATTAAAAACAAGGCCTTGCTTATTATACTTGATACAAACAAATAACCTGTGTTTTTGAATATTCTTTTAAACATTTTTTATTAGCAAATTATATAAATAATAAGATATGTTAAAAATATCTTAAACTCTTTTTTATTTAAATGTTGTGAACCATAAATTTCTCTTTATTTTGCTTTAATAAACTATTTAAATACATATATATAGGGATATCTCAATTGGAATAATGGCTTTTAATGAGGAAAAAAATATTAATAAACTATTGAAAGCTCTTTTAAACTAAGAACTTAAAAAAGTTAAAATTAAGGGATTAGTTTATTTTGACAATGAAAATCTTTGCATTACTGAGAGCAGGGAACCAATACAAAATCTTGATAGCATTCCAATACCAACCAGGTCATTCCTTAACCCTGACTATTTCATGAAATCAAGGCTGATTGGCACAGAAGATAGGGAGGTATGCACTACCATGATGACATCAAGAGGGTGCCTGTAGTCTGTACATTTTGTGCAACAAGACATTTTTTGGAAAAAACATGAGGTATAACTCTTCGGAGAAAGGAAAAAGACACACATGCACAGAAACACGACTCCGCTGTTGATGGACATAATAGAATATAATGATTGGAGGTATAAGTCTTTGTTTTTAATATTTAGGACTATAATTAAGTTGATTGAGATAAGAATGTGGCTTATCAGGCTCACCAATTCACCCTATCTGACCTTTAGAGAGATGTTTACTAATTTGAGATTTTTAAAATTTCTGTCTAATGACAGAAGTTATGAAAAGTTTACAATTAAATTTTCGCCATAAAATGAAAATACTGAATAAAACTTTTTTAATTTTAATTACTATTCTAAGCGTTTTACTTAGGTTTGTCTGGATAAACACACCTTTGGAAATTTCCTAATCAAACTGTTAATTTTTTGTAGTAATGTTCCTTTCTTCTTCATGGTAGATGCTTCATCTGTTTATCCCAACATGAAGCATATAGCTTCATTTGGATTATATACCTTTCGGAGATTTTCAGTGCCGTTTATTGTTGATTCACTCACTGATCAAAGAGTGGTTGAACTCATGGATTATATTCGATCGCCAAAAACCTCTGCTTACCATCAAAAATTTGTTACATATAACAAAAATTTTATATGTTATATTTTATTAGTGGGCAATCCTCATGAGATATATAGATTAAAGAATTAAAACAAAGATTAATATATTTAGAAATTTCTAAGAAATATTTATTAATAACCTAATAAAATTAAGATTTTTCCAAATAATTTACTAAATTTGAAAATGGTGCCTTTATGAGAAAAAGTAGAAAGAAAATACAAAATATATTAATATTTATCATAACAATTTTTCTATTTTTTATAATCTGTGAAATTTGCTTGAGGATTAATATAATCATTAGTTCTGGTGGGATTCCTATAAATATTCATTATAATTTGAATTCAGAGGGATTTAGGGATAGTGAACATAATATAAATAAATCTAACCAAACATATAGGATATTAATCATAGGCGATTCATTTACATTTGGTCAAGGTATAAGGGATATAAAACAAGTATATCCTTCTTTATTAGAAAAATATCTGAATGAAAATAGCCAAAAATACAAATATGAGATCATTAATTTTGGGGTTCCTGGATATAACTCAATTCGTAAAATTAATTTGTTAAAGGAGAAAGGACTAAAATACCGCCCGGATATTGTTATTATACAACATAGGTTGTGGTATGGTAAACATGAATTATTGAAAGAATTAGGATTATACTACCCATTTGTTTGGGAAAAAAATAGTATATTCTTCAAATGGGCAATGGAAAAAATAACAAGCATATTTCTATGGGAGAACATAACGGAGAAATATAACAATTATTCCTTTACTTTATACAACTCCAACTCAGAATATGTGAAAAATGCAACAATACAGTTCAAAGAATTAAAAGAAATCAGTGAGGAACATAATTTTAGTGTTTTAAATGTTATTTTTATTTGGCCTAATAAATATCATTATTTAACACATACAGATAATGAATTCACTAAATTTATAATTAATGTTTCGGAAAATAATAATTTTTATCTTTTGGATTTGTATGATTCATTAAAAGATTATCCTCTAAATAAGTTAAAAGTGCATATGTATGATCCACATTACAATAGTTTTGCAAATGAAATTATAGCAAAAGAAATTTATAATTACTTAAATAAAACATATTTTGGCAAGAGTTAATAGACCACAAACAAACGGCAAAGTAGAAATATTTTTAGAAATTATAAAACTGAGTTTATTGAGGAAACATTTTCCTCAATTAATGATTCTATTGAACATTATAACCCTCGGAGATTACATAATTACATATAAGTTTGAGTTATAAAACACCAATTTAAGTATGGAATGAATTAAAATCGGAACCAGTTTCGTGATCGGAACCAGTTTTGGGATAATATAACAAAGATACGACTAATACAAAAGAAATATTAGCTAAGATGCTTGCTTATAACATACATTGAATTGTTCAACTTAAGAGGATTTGACTGTGACCATGTTTTAACAAACTATTTAAATATATAATGTTTTCAAGAATTTATGAATGTTTCACTTGGAATAATGGCTTTTAATGAGGAAAAAAATATTGGCAAACTATTGAAAGCTCTTTTAAACCAAGAACTTAAAAAAGTTAAAATTAAGGAGATTATTGTTATTTCAGATGGAAGCACAGACAAAACAGACGAGATTGTAAGGAAATTTGTAAAAAAAATTAAAATTATCAAATTAATAACTGGAAATAAACGAAAAGGCAAGGCGCGGGCATTGAACAAATTTATCAAAAAAGTTAGTTCAGACATACTCGTTTTAGAAAGTGCTGATACTATCCCAAGAAAAGATTGTATAGAAAAGATTTGTCTTTATCTTTTAAATAAAAATATTGGAGTTTGTGCCTCTCATCCAATACCAATAAATAAAAAAGATTCTTTTATGGGTTTTACTATTAACCTTTTATGGTCATTGCATCACAGAATTTCATTAAAAAGCCCTAAGTTTGGTGAATTGATTGCATTTAGGAACATAATTGAGAAAATTCCTAATACAGCTGTAGATGAGGAATATATTGCTATGCTCGTTCAAAAAAAAGGTTTTTTGACGAGATATATACCTGATGCTATTGTATTTAACAAGGGCCCAACCACAGCCAAAGACTTCTTAAGTCAAAGAAGGAGAATTTATTGCGGGCATTTAGAATTGAAGGAAAAAAAGAACTATGAAGTTCCAACAATTAATAATTTCAATATTTTGAAAAATTTAATAATAAATTTAGATATAAAACCAAAGCACATAATTTGGACTTTTGGGGCAGTGATGCTTGAGGCTTATGCTAGATTACTTGGTATAATTGATTTTTATACTAAAAAAGAACATGCTATTTGGGAGATTGCTGAAAGCACAAAAAGATTAAGATAATAAAATTATATTATTTAAATAAAATTAAAGGGATTTGATATGAAAACACTTTTGTTGCCACTTAAATTATTAATTTTTAATATATCGAGAAGATTAAATAAAACATTTATTCTGCCTATTAATTATACCTATTCAATTACATCTAAATGCGACTCTAAATGTAAAACCTGTAACATCTGGAAACAAAAATCAACTGATGATTTAACAAAAGAAGAATGGGAAAAAATCATAAGGAATATTGGAAATGTGCCCATTTGGATTACTATAACAGGGGGCAACCAGTTTTTAAGAAAAGATCTTTCAGAGATTGTTGGATATATACTGGATTATAATAGACCAAAAATAATTAATTTTCCTGTCAGTGGCACTTTACCAAAATTAGTAGTTGAACAAATCAAAAAAATATTAATTGAGATTAAAGGAAGAAGGGTCAAATTAATTTTGAACATATCAATAGATGGAGTAAATGAATTACATGATAACATAAGAGGAGTTAAAGGTACATTTAAAAAAACTATTAAAACATTTAAAGGACTCAAAAAATTACAGGAAAAATATCCTAATCTAATTGTTGGTACATATACTATAATTTCAAAATACAATGTTGAACATATTGATGAAATAAGGGATTTTATCACAAGTGATATTAAACCAGATCATTGGGGGGTTGAAATTGCAGAAGAAAGTAAGGAATTATTTAATATCAAAGAAAATTTTGTACCAAACAAAAGTATATCTATTAAGATGCTAGATAAGTATATTGGACATATAAATAATTCAAAAAAACCAATCCTAAAATTTAAGAATTTTTTCAGAAAAAGATATTACCTTACTGTTAAAAAAATCCTATTAAGAAATAAAGAAATAATCCCTTGTTTTGCAGGCATTGCATCAATCCAGATTTCTCCTAATGGGAAAGTATGGCAATGCTGTACAAGAAATGATATTATAGGAGATTTACGCAAGGAAAACTATAATTTCAAAAAAATATTTTTTGGAGAGAAATCAGATAAAATAAGAAAAAAGATTAAAGAAGAGCACTGCTTTTGTACACATAGCAATCCTTATTATACCAATACCTTATGTTCATTAAGATTAAAATGAAAATTCTTGTAACAGGAGCAACAGGCTTTATTGGGAAGCATTTGATTAGAGAGTTAGTTAGTAAAAGTCATAAAGTTAGATGTTTAGTTAGAAAAACTAGTAGAAAAGAAGATGTTAACTATTTAAAAAAATTAAAAGTTGGGTTGGTATATGCTAATTTGGTTGAACAGAAAATGCTAAAAAATATAGCTAATAATATTGATGTGGTAATTCATCTGGCAGGCATTGGGAATATCAATGCTGTCTCACATAAATACTACTTACAATATAAGAAAATAAATGTTGTTGGGACAGAAAATCTTTTAGAAGAATGTAAAAAAGCCAAAGTAAAAAAATTTATCCACTTCAGTAGTATTGCTGCAATGGGATTGATCAAAAAAATCGGGAAGATAAATGTAAATGATTGTTGTAAACCAGAAACACCATATGAAAAAAGTAAATATGAATCTGAGTTAGTTGTTAAAAAATCCCATATTCCTTATATAATTTTAAGACCACCAATGGTTCATGATTGGAAACATCCTAACAAGGAAATTGAAAAACTTGTTAAATTTATTAAATTTGGTGTTGTTCCAGTAATAGGGAAGGGCGATAAGAAAATTGCTATGATACATATTAATAATTTAGTCAATGCTACAGTATCAATTATTAATAATAATGTTAAAAATAAAATATATATAATTAATGATAAAAAATTATATACATTAAATGAACTAATTTTTATACTATCAAAATCTTTAAATAAAAATCCATTTGTTGTGCATATTCCAGTATGGCTGATTAAGATACTTGTTAAACTCATGGAATTATTGGCGAGAATTTTTGGATTTATCCCTTCATTTACCTCAAAAAGGATAGAATCAATGATAACTGATAAGATTTATGATAATTCAGGGATTATAGAATAACAGTCCCTTCTTTACTTTTCATTCAAGCTTCAAAAACAGGAATAAGTTGCTTATGAAGAGAAGACTTTGTTGTTAACTAATTCAAGTAACGGCAAGGATTATTTTACACAGTAGAAGAAGATTATCTTACTTTAATAAGCTGGCTAAAACCAGCTAGTTTCTACTCAACGCCAAAAATATGAAAAGATATTTAAATTAAATCCAGCAATAATAAAGTTTAGGATTAGATTTTTCACAGAAAGCAGGCATTTTAACACACTAAAGGTAAAGAAAGAAATAAGGTATATGCCTACCAAACTGGAAAAAGGCATTGATAAAACAATTAAGTGGTATAAACATATAGGGTACTTATAAAGTAAACAACTGTGGGCTGAAGCCCACAGCATTGAGCTAGGGTGGCAATGCTACTCAAGCTTAGGCACAAAACCTTATAATGATTTTTGTGTTTTCATAAGCTTTTGGTTAAGTGGAGCTTTTCTGATGTAAGCCTTAAAATTAAACTTATATTTTGAGTTGTTTTGCTGGTTGATGTAACTTCTACTTACATCGAATGTAACACCCCCAACAGAGCGAAAAAACTTACTGCAGTTCCATATCCCCCTTTCAAATAGTCGTTATGAAGTAAGTTAGGAAAAGATTTAAAAAGAATTCGAGAAGAAATGTCTTTCAAAAGCTAGAAAGCTTTTGATATTGCAACATTTGGTTTGATATCAACAAACAAAGTAATTTTAAGTTGAATTATTCAGCAAATGTTAGAAAAATATATCGGAGGAAACAAGGCAAATCCCCTACAAATTAAATTATGTATGAGTACCCTTAACTAACAGAATGAAAATTGCTTTGATAATGCCACCAATGGATTCGGGTGAAGGTCGAAACTCGTTTTTTAGAGTTTTACATGATTTTTCAAAAGGTAAACCTCATTTTAATAGAATCTTTAAACCATTAATTAGCAATAAAAGATTGATAGATTTTGAGACTTATCCTTACGGTTTAATTCAACTTTCAACACAGTTAACTGAAAAAAACCATGAAGTAAAAATATATAATTTTTTATTGGAAAAGACATCAATTAATGATATTATTAAATTTTATCCTGATGTTATTGGTTTTACTTGTTCTATTGGAGGACAATTAATTTGGATTGATAAAGTATCTAGATATTTAAAAAAAAAATTAGGTTCTGTTATTATTTTTGGAGGTCCTCACGTAACTCTTTCACCCAAACAAACAATTAGAACAACAGTTGCTGATTATGTTTTGAAAGGTGAAGCAGATTATACATTTCTTAATTTATTAGATTTTATACAAGGAAAAATTGACAAATTACCCAAAGAAGGAATTTGTTATATTAATAAAAAGAAAAAGATTGTTAATACTCCTTTGGTAATAATTAAAAATTTGGATAGGTTACCCATTCCAGATCATTCTTTAATAAATGTTAAAGATTATAGGACAATTAATCTAGAATTATCTAGGGGGTGTAATAGAAAATGTCCTTTTTGTTATATTTCAGGTTTTGATGGTAAGAATTATTGGAGACCGCATTCATTAAATAGAAAATTCAAAGAATTAAAACAGATAGAAGATTTAGTAAATATTGATGATAAAAGAATACGTTTGCTGGATTTGGATTTTGCTGCAGATCATTCTATAGTAAAAAATTTTTGTAATTATCTTATTTTTAATAAATTCAAATCTGAATTTTTAGCTGATTGTGTTGTTTATTTAAATAAAGATATGTTGAATAAAATGGATAAAGCTGGATTTTCCCAATTAAGTTTTGGTGTAGAAACTGGCTCTTCTATATTAACGAAAAGATTTAATAAGATTAGTAAAAAGAAAATTATTTTTGATTTATATCGTAATATTTCAAAAACTAATATCTCCCCTTTGTCCAATATTATTTTGATGAATCCTGACGAAACTAAATTAGATATTTTAAATACGTTGAAAATGTGTAGAAAATTGAGTGAAATTCCTACTTATAATCCAAGAACTGGTTCTAAAGGCATTTTTTTGACTCATTTATTTAGACCATATCCGAAAACACAGGAATATTTTAGTTTGATAAACAAAGGTTGGTGTGAACCAAAATCTTTTCAGGCATGGGGAAAATACTTTGAAGAAGTATCTTTAGGGAATTTTACAAATTATAATTTTACTAGAGGAGTAAGTAAATCATATTTATATAAAATTCTTTTTGGATTTACAAAATTAAATTTTAATAGTTTTTTATTGCCAAGGTCCCGTTTTTTATTGAAAAAAATTAATTATAGAAAGGTTAAATAAATTTATATTAAATTTTTATTATAAACTATTTAAATTTTTTAAAATCTTTTTTCATCTAAAATTTGTTAATAATTTAATTCAAACATTTTATAACTATTTAGACAATATAATTATTTCTGCTGCAAAAAAAGGACAAGGTAGATATGGTCACTTCAATGAACAAAATGATTGTTATTGGATTAATTTATTTAAATCTAAAATTTTTTATTTAAAAGATTTAACAAAAGAATTTAAAATAATAGATGATATTTTTAGCAGAAATATTTTAATATTTAAAAAATAATTTATGCAAATTCATCCGTTTTTATTTTACTGTTAGTCAATAACCAAAATATCTTTTTAATTTCTTTTTTTAATAGATAAAAAGGAGTTATTACAACAAACATATTATTTATTATTCCTTTTATAATTTTGAAATTTAATTTTTTATTATTTATGTAATATTCAAATAAGATATAGTTTTTTATAATTTTGTAATTATTTATTTTTTGATTATTTAGTGATGGATTAATTGTTTCTTTAACTCCTCTTTTTTTGAGATAATTGTTTTTTTTGCAATAATCATACAATTCAGTTCCTTTTATTGGGTAAAAAAAGTTTTTATATATGTCATGAGGTTTTATTATTTTTACAAGTTCTATGGTTTTTTTTAAATCTGAATCATTTTCATCAGGCAAACCAAACATCAAATATATAAAAACTTTAAGTTTATTTTTTTTTGCATAATGAGTTGCTTCTATAATTTTATCATTGCTTTCGTGTCTGTTTAAGAATCTTTTTCGATATTCTTCCGAACCTTGTTCAACACCAATCCTTATATTCTCAAAATTTGCGATTTTTAATAATGAAAAAAATTTTTTAAAATTTGTATTATTATTTATTCTAACATTTGCTGAATAATTCAACTTAAAATTACTTTGTTTGTTAAGTTTATTCAATTCTTTACATAATCTTTCAAGATATTTGGTACTAACATCAAGGGTATCTAATTCAAAGCGAATTTTTTTTGTTTTTTTGTTTTTTAATCTTTTGATCTCATTAATTATTGAATCAACTTTTCTTAATCTAAAAAATTTCCCATCACCCACCTTTTTAAAAAATTTATTAGAACAATAAGTGCAATTATAAGGGCATCCTCTACCAATGATTACTGTGGGTGAACTATTATAGTTGTAAACATATTCTTTCCACATTTCTCTGTCTGGTAAAGGAAGGGAATCTAATTTATTTATGAATTTTCTTTTTGGATTTTTTATAATTTTATTTCTGTTTTTCACCCACAATCCTTTTATCTTTTTATTTTTTTTATTTGTTAGGTTGTTTACTAATTCTAATGTTGTTTCTTCTCCTTCTCCAATACATAAATAGTCAAATTCACTATTTTCTAAAATGGTGTCACAATTCATACTTACGTGTTGTCCTCCTATTAAGTGGGGTGTTTTTGGTAAATATTTTTTAATTATTCTTGATATTTTTCTTATTTTGTTATAGTTACTGCTTATTGCAGAAAAACAGATTAGTTCAGGTTTAAACTTTATAATCTTTTTTAGTTCTTTATTTCTTATTTTTTGTAAAACTAAACCTTCAGTTTCATGGCCGTTTTTTTTTAAAAGAGAAGAGATATAAGATATTCCTAAAGGTATCTCCATTTGATTCAATAGTGGTTTATTAAATGTTGGAAATTCTTTAACTTGATATATGAATAGTATTTTCATTACATTTAAAGGGTACCTTGGGCTTTAGCCCAATAGTAACCTGTACCTCCATGACATTTTCTAGTATTTTGATTATGAATGGGTGCGCAACGAACTTGACGCACCCGCTAATATAAACTGAGTTAGCATGAGATATAAAATTTTCGTTGTGTGGAAGCAACGAAAATAAATTTTATAGTTATTTTTTATCACAATTTCCATTCTTTAGTTTTATCCATAAATATAATACTGAATTTAAATGTAAATAAAAATTATATAATATAATATAAAGAAAATTACTAGAATAAACAGCTCGAGAAATAATATCTTTTAAAATGTAATAAATGGATTTATAATCTTTTTGTACTCTATAAGAAAGTAATATAAATTCCTTTTGTACTTTTTTTTTAGAAAAACCTTCGTTTTCAATTATTGGATTGAATCGTTGTCTAACTTTATAATTTTTATTGAAAGAAGAATCAGGTGGAAATCTTTTATATAACTCTGTTCCTGGATAGGGAAAATAGATACTCTGAAAAATTTTATCTGGTCTTATTTTTTTTAGAAGTAAAATAGTTTCTTTAAAATCAACTGTGGTTTCAGTTGGTAATCCTAATAAAACAAAAGCATTTATTTTAATACCTCCTTTTTTTGCTTTTTTACTAAATTTTATTATACTTTCATTTGAATAAAAACGATTAAGTATTTTTTTTCGTATTCTTTGAGAACCTGATTCTATTCCAATATCTAAGGATATAATATTTGCTTGCTTTAGATAAGGTAATATTTTATCTTGTGATGTGTTATTACTTATTCTATAATGTGTTGTATATGTTATTTTATTCCTAATACTTTCATTAAAAGTTTTCAATTTTTGAGATAAATCTTTTAAATAATTAACATCAGACCCTATTGTTTCAACTTGAAGTAAAATTTGTTTTAAATTAGGATAAACTTTGATAAGCGATTGGATTTCTTTAATTATTACATCAGGAGACCTTAATCGTACTTGATTTTTTCCTACTATTTTCCTTAATTTTGCATTTAAACAATACGAACAATTAAACGGACAACCTGTTCCTACTAGGACCGTACCAAATTCTTCTTTATTCCAAAGATATTTATTCCACAATTCCCAATCGGGGGGAGGTAATTTATTATAATCTGTAAATGATGAGATAGAATTTTTTTCAATTTTATTTCCTTTTTTAAACCAAAAGTTTGGGATATGTGTAATTTTATTTTTTTTTATTTTTTCAACTAACTGCAGTATTGGATATTCCCCATCTCCCCTACATGCACCATCAAAACCTGAATGTAAAGTTTTTTCAGGAAAAAAAGTAGGAAATATTCCACCAGCTATAACAAAAATATTGTTAAAATATTTTTTGATCATTCGCGCACATTCAGGAATTTTAGAATATAGCCCGCTAGGATAATGGAAACAAATTAAAGCAGGCATATATTTTTTTACATAATTTAATACATTCTTAATTGAAGTATTTTCTTTAAGAATAAACAAATCAGTTTCATTATTTTCTCTTTTAAGTACAGAAGAAAGGTAAGAAATACCTAATTGAATATTACCGGGATTTGCAATTGGACGAATTGAAGATTTACAAAAATCGCAATAATATATGAACAGGACTTTCATTTTTTTCTATTCCACTCAAAGGATAACTTAGGTTTTAGCCCAATAGTTTCTTATGCTTCCATATTCTTTATAAGTTTTAAAATAAAAAATATAAGTGCACATCGAAAATTTTGGCTCATTCATGTTCCTTTTCATTTAGCATGGATTTCGCTGTCGCGAAGGTTGTGAAAATGAAATGTTTAAAACATTTTAGTCACGGTATAGGCCAAAATTGTTTCCATTTTTTTGGATGCCTAAATACTCTTGTAATCCGATGAAATTCTATGATGTTCATTGTGATATTGAACATTTCATAATTGGCGTTTGTGAACGTTATGGGTTTGAAATTTTTAAATTAAATGTTCAGTCTGATCACTTTCATCTTTTTTGTGATATCCACTGTAATATGCCAGTTTCCAAAGCTCTCCAATTATTTAAAGGTTATCCTTCTTACCTGCTGCGTTGAAAAAGTCCTAAAAACAATAAATTATCTGGTTGTTAGCTTGGAAATGTTCTGCCATAAAGCAAGAGGAATCCTCTTAACCATTTTAACAAGAGCAAAATATTTTGGAACATCAAAGCCAAAATAGCTAAGAAGTCTACTTACTCGATAGTAACCAAGATTGTATTCTTATTTCACAAACAGTGCAGCAATACGCTGCCAAAACTTATATTTCTTTGGTCCAAAATGATGAAGCTACCTTGGACACCCTAAGCGTTTCAGAAAACGCTTAACTTTATTAGTTAGTTTTCTTTTCCATAGTGTGGGGTACCTCTTCCACCCCAATTAATCCCATCATGGGCTTATTAGGTTATAAATCTTTCGAGATTTTCAACTGAGTCCCCCTAATAAGAAAATTTATAAGTATACTAACTTATTTTACTATAGTATGAATAAAAGATACAATGAAAACTCTTTTGGAGATAGATCAGATTCACTGAAATCAGCAAAGACAATTGTACCAATTTTATTAGGTTTGTTTCAACCTAAAAGTGTAGTTGATGTTGGGTGCGGAACAGGAGAATTTTTATCCGTTTTTAAAGAAGATGGTATAAAAAATATTTTTGGAATAGATGGTCCATGGATAAATAAAGAAAAATTAAGTATTCCAAAACATTGCTTTCAGCATGAGGATCTGGAGAAGCCCATATTTATCAACAAAAATTTTGATCTTGCTGTTTCTTTAGAAGTTGCAGAACACATATCTAAAAATTCTACTGGGATATTTATTAAAACTCTAACTGATTTTGCACCTGTCATTTTGTTTTCTGCCGCAATTCCATTTCAAGGAGGTCTTCACCACATAAATGAACAATGGCCAGATTACTGGATTAAAGTTTTTGCCAAAAAAGGTTATGTTCCTATAGATTGTATTAGAAAAAAAATTTGGAATAATGAAGATGTGAGTTTTTGGTATGCACAAAATATTCTGTTATTTGTTAAAGAAGATTATCTAAAGACAAACAATAAGCTGAAAAGGGAATTCAAACAAACAGAACTCTCTGCTTTATCAATAGTACATCCTAAACAATATCTATCAAAAGCAAGAAGATTAAATTTAATTTCAAAACTTATTCCAAGTCCAATTAAATGGGTAATAATAAAGTTTATGAATTTCTTCAAATGAAAGAGTCCCTCTAAATAGTATTCTGCTGCATAGATTATTTATAAAAAGCTCGGATACTCAACATCTAAAATTTTCCTTCGGAATTTTGCACTAAATTTCAGCCCTTCGGGGGATATAACAGGGATACCAATGTTAGTTTCAATTTGAGAGCCCTCACAGAAAATGGGTACTCACTCACATAATAGGCTGCATTGAAAAAGTCCTAAAAAACAATAAATTATCTAGTTGTTAGCTTGGGAATGTTCTGCCATAAAGCAAGAGGAATTAACTCTGTCAGACTGGGTATTTGTGGGATTTTTACCATCAAAAGAACCTCAACCACTTTGCTCACTAGGTACCCCTTTCTTTAGGACAGAAGAATAAGCAAATTGTATAATATATTTTATTATAATGGAAAAAAACCAAATTTATTAATTTTAAATCCTTTTTTTAAATTTTTTATATTCCCATTAATTATACTTTTTTTTTCTTCCCATAACCCATATCCATTATATTTTTTAAAATGTCCTCCTTTCCATACCATAAAATGAAAATATATAAATTCTATATTTCCATTTATATTATTTGTTAATTTTCCATTTTTCCAGTACCATTCTGTAGGATACTCTTTTTTTCCATAAATCCATGGTATAAATTTTAAATTTGGGGTGGTGTATAATTCGATGAATATATTTTGTTTTTTTTTATAATATGGATATTTGCCTTGTAATTTTTTTTTTGGTATTTTTTTAAATTTTTTTTTAAATTTATTTGTAATTTCATTTATATTCATAATATTATCATTAATAAAATGGTAAATGTACACATATAGTTTACTGTGGTTGATTGCCTGAAAAGCAATATGTTCATCAAGTCCGAAATGTTGTCTGTCATTAACTTTTTTTATGAACCATGGTATTTTTTTGAAGATTTTTTTGTTTTCCTCCATATTTTTGAAAAAACATAAATGTCCTGAAAGTATGTTATTATGAAAAGAAATTATTTTGTGTTGTAATATTTTATTTGTAAGAAATTTTCTTAACTTTCCATATATAACATCTATATCACCATAACCGTAAAAATCATAATTTTTTAAATAATCCTCAAATATTTTTCCAAAAGCTGGTCTTAAATCACAAATTTTGTAATTGTTTTTTATTGATATTTTTTGATTAAGTTTTTTAGTAGCTAATTTATTTAAATCTATTAAATTAAATTTTTTAAATTTTATATTATTTGCTTTTTTTGAAAATTTATTATCAGTAAAAATAATCCAATCTATAGTCTTGTTTGTTTTACAAGATTCAAGGAATAATTCAAACCATTCAGGAAATTTTCCAAAATATACAATTATTATTATTATTTTTTTCATTACATTTAAAGGATACCTTAGGCTTTAGCCCAATGGTAACCTGTACCTCCATAACATTTTCTAGTATTTTGATTATGAATGAGTGCGCAAAGAACTTGGCGCACCCGCTAACATAAACCGAGTTAGCGTGAGCTATAAAATTTTCGTTGCGTGGAGGCAACAAAAATGGGAGGTCTAAACAATTTCAACCATGGTGTAGGTCAAAATGCGTATCGCTTGGTGTGGAAACCAAAATATGCCAAAGACCCTTTCAAGTTTGATTTAGTCCGTAGGGACTGTGAGTAATTTCTTCACGAAATTGCCCAAAAAATTTGAAATTTATGAGTTTCAGGTAATGCCTCATCACATACACTTGTTTGTTGAGATATCTCCTATAATCTGTGTTTCCAAGGCACTGCAGTTATTTAAAAGGGTATCATCTTATAAACTTTTTCATAAACACCCTTAATTACGAAGATATTTCCGCAAAGGGCACTTTTGGAGTCCTGGCAAATTATTCCATTCTGTAGGAAATGTTACTGTAGATGTAATACAAAATTACATTACCCAATCACAAGGTGCTTAGAATTTTGTGCCACAAAGGAAAGTTACTTTCTTTGCCTAAATACACGGACTTCAGTCCGAGGATATTCATTTTTTTTAATTAGTAATACAATTCCATGAGAAAATAAATTGGGGAATAGACATTGTAATTTACAAAAGGAGATAAGATTGTTCAAACTATTTAAAAATTTTAAATTTTTATGTCTCTTGATTTTTTTGATAAAATAAAAATATTTTTTAGTTATTTTAAGATTATTTTTTTTGATTAATTTTTTTATTTTTTTAAAACTTATTTGATGAAGGTGATCGGAGAATACTTTTTTTTTAATTAAATGATTATTATCAGTGATATCTATATTAATATTAAGTAAAAAGAATATCCTGTTAATAATATTATAAGTGTTAGGAACTGAAAGAATAATTAAACCATTGTTTTTTAACTTTTTAATAATTTCTTCAAATCTTTCTTCAGCTTTTGCTAAGTGTTCTAGACTATCTAAGAAAAGAATAACATCATAACTATTATTTTTGATATTTAATGGTTTGTCATCATCTAGATTTTTTTTAATAATTTTCAATTTATTTTTTTTTGCTAATTGAAGTAATTTTTTATTGTTATCTAAAATTGTAAATTCATTTTTTAAATTTGGTTGAATATAATCAGAGTATCCTATATCCAAAATTTTTTTGTTATTTAGTCTTAAAGAATCAAATATTTTTTTTTTGTATTTGTTATGTTCTGAATTGGTTTTAAGATATATTTTTTCAAGATTCATTTAAACTTCAACTCATTCAAATAATTGGCATAATAAGGGCTGTTATGTGTACAATAACACTTTGTTTTTATATATTATCTTATTTTTTTAGCGTCTTTTCCAAAAAAATAATTTTTCAAAATCATCTTTAAGTAAAGCGTGAGCTATAAAATTTTTGTTGCGCGGAGGCAACGAAAATGAAATTTGTAAACATTGAACTTGAAAATTAAAACCATAAGGTTGGAATAAACCTTTGGTATCTTGAATGAGTAACAAAGTACTACTACAAGATGTTTACAAAGTTCAAATATCAAAAACTTTGCGAAACTTACATTCGCAAAGTTGCACATAACCACTACATCAAAATACAAGTTTTATCGGTTATGTCTTAGCATGTTCCTACCCTTTTTACTTTGCTAAAGGGCATGAATGAGGAAAAGGCTCTTCAGCTTAAAGTGGTGTTTTATGATTTAATCCAACAAGACTTTTATTTTTTTATTTTTTATATCTTCTTCTACTTTTTCTATCCTTTTTATAACTTCTGTTGGTATAACTTCCTTAGTATATTCAAATTGTGTGAGACTTATACCTCCATCACTTAAGCCAAATTCATAAACACCTCCTTTGAACTCCTCATTGATAGTTTGGTTAATTATAGTTAAAACCATAGTATCAACCCTTTTTACCACACTTGTTAAAACATTGCCTTTTGCCATATAATCTTGATCAAAATCAACTCCAATCACATATTTGTCTTTTTCTTTTGCTGCTTCAATTATACCATTTCCACTTAAGCCCGCTGCATGGTAAATTATATCTACTCCTTTATTATATAACTCTATTGCGTTCTCCTTTCCTTTTTCAGGGGAATTAAAACCAGCCATGTCATTAGAGAACAAATATTTTGGTATTACGCTTGCATTAGTATTTACTGATTTAACACCAGCGCTAAAGCCTGCCTCAAACTTTTTAATTATAGGTATATTTAAACCCCCAATAAAACCTATTTTATTTGATTTTGTCATCATTCCAGCCATAATTCCTGCCAAATATGATCCCTCTTCTTCTTTGAATATTAGTGATGCTACATTTGGTTTTTTAACTACTCCATCTATTATTACAAACTTAATACCTGGGAATTCCGTTGCAATATTATTAACAGCTTCTACTGAGTTAAAGCCCATTGAAATTATTAAATCAAATTTTTGTTTGGAGAAGTTTCTTAAATCTTTTTCAGTCTCTTCATCATTTTTTGGTTCTAATATATTAAATCTTATCTTATACCTTTCTTTAGAGTTTAACAAAGCATTATAAGCCATATCATTAAATGATTTATCACCAAGACCATTCAAGCCTGTAACCAAACCTATCTTTATATTTCTCGCCATTTTTTGATAACAATCTCCCTTTATTTCTGGATTACCTATAATTTTACATAGAAATCTATTAGATGTTCCTATTGCAGTATTATAAAACATACCATCAAAAATACCCCTAAAAACAAAAAAACTTGTTATAAGGATAATTATAATCAATATAGGAATTAAGGCCTTTGAATTCTTTCTGGACTTTTCTATTGTTTTTTTCTTTAATCCTTCAAGTTT
>CAYWLA010000011.1:14720-21628 GCA_964458955.1 uncultured Methanosarcinales archaeon | reverse complement strand
TCTGTTGCAATTCCTATAAGCCTGTTTTCTTTGAACAGCAGGTCATAGTTATCAAGAGGAATTATTAGTTCTTCATCTTCTTTTAATTCGGTTTCCTTGTATTTTTTCAGATAGTCATCTAAATACAACTTGAAATCAGCTGAAAATGCATCATAAATCTGTTTCTTTGTTATAATACACTCTTCCTGCTCCTGATTTTCTGATAGTTCATCCAAAGGTTCGCAATATAAATCCTTAAAACTTCCTTTTTTGTTTTGAAAATTTTCAATTGTTTTTTGTGCAGAATACTTTGCAGATAAGTCAATATATAGTAAAGCTTTTTCTGCCTGCTGGTATGTTTCAAGAATACTCATTTGAGCATAGCCAACATTTACTGGCTGGAATTTATCCTTAGTGTTATAATTAACATAAAAAAATATGAGTGCAACCATTATAAAGAGAGCTACAGGAAACAAAATCATTGTTGCTTTTTTGTTTTTAATCATATTATCAGCTCTTAGTGAAATATATTTCTATGTTAAAGCTAGAATCATTTGATGGTATTGTGGCTTTGATTGTTTCTCCAGAAACATATCCTCCTTTTAGTTTTTTGGATTCTTTATCAATATAACAAAATTCTTTTCCTCCAGAGATAAGCATTCCAACACGCCAATTTGCAATATCTTCAAGTATTTCTTTTGTTTCTTTTGTCAATAAACCTTCTTTAAGTATTCCCCTAACATTAGCCTCATAACAGAATCCATTAATCTCCATACTTTTTTCAAGTTCTTTTTTGGTTAAAGAACCCAAATATTCTGCAATAGTAATGTCTTTTCCTTCCATAGGTGTCCTTAAATAATTCAGCAGGATGAAATCTTTTTCAAGCTCATTGTTTTCTTCTTCTATTGCTTTTTCTATTTTAATATTGGTGTTTGTGATGTAAACAAATACAACAATGAAAATAAGGGCAATAAAAATTATCCCAATAATGATGTCTGTAAAGTCATCATCAAAACCTTTCTTACTTTTTGCAAGTTTCCTGAATAAATTTTTATATTTCATTTTTGCACTGCAATTAAGAGTCTGCCCCTGTAAAACTTTTCTTTATAATGAATAATAACATACTGAGATGTTTGAGTATATCTTCTTGGCCCCCAGTTAGGAGTTGAGACAAAATTTCTTTCTATGATGGTATCAGAACCTTCAGAATCTTCTTTTGATGGAATACCTAAATCAGGGATTTCTAAGGTAAGTTGGAAAGCTTTAAGATTATTATCTTCTGTAGAATAACATTTTTTTAAAGTTTCGCCATTAAATTTTTCCAAGTCAATTACTCCCAGATAAGTCCTGCCTGTTTCTTTATCCTGATATGCAAGGCATTCAGGCGAGTTCAAAAACCTGTTTATAAGTATAGTAGCTTCTAAATTATCAGGAATATATGTTGTTGAGGACACTTCTTTTGATATAGCATAACTAAACATGATAAATGATATTGTGAGGCATATAAGAAGGATAATAAAGTACATTGGCTTCTTGCCAAGGATATAACCGCTTCCTGTTTTTGAAAAAAATATTTTTTTATTTCCCATATTCTATAAATCCTTTGGAGATTGAATCACCAAGTTCTGGTATTTTTTCTAGTAGTTCTTTGCCATCCTCACTTTCACTATTTCCTATTTCCAGCATAACAAAAATCTTGTCTTTTATTTTATCTGGCAAATCCTTGTCAGTTGCCTCTACATCAACAGGAACAATGGATACACCAGTAATTCTAATATCATCAAAAGCTTTATTTTTAAGAATAGAGTTTATTATTAAGCAGGCTAGTTTTCTGCTCTCTTTTTCTTTGACTGAGCCTGAAACAATGAATGCCTTGATATTATTTTTTGTTGTGTCCTTGTCTTTTCCTGCCCTAATTCTTATTGTAACATCTGAATCAATTGGCTTGTCGCTTTTTGAAGGGTCATTGCAGTTTATTGAAAGCATTCCCCCATCTTCACTGTACTCATTAAGGTTTCTTGTAGAAAATATATTGAAATAATTAACTCCTATGGTAGTAAGCTTGAAAATAAGAGAATTTGCTATATCACACGTCTCTCCTGATGGTTTTATATTGTCTTTTTCATAACCAGGGTCAATAAGGATTTTTTTATTTGTTAGTTTTTCTCCAGTTAATTCATCGCATGTTAATTTATTTAGGTTTGCCTGCACAAGGTTGTCAATAAGAATTTCATTGCCTATTTTTGCAAACTGTATTTCTTTAGGATTTTTTAAAAGTTTTTCATCAATTTTATCAATTTTTGTCCCAATAAATTTTCTTGAAATTTCATCTGTTTCTGGACCTTTTTTGTAGAGCAATACCTTTTCTTTACTGATATTAACAGTAAAGTTAGAGGCATCTTGTGTGTAATTTACTATGATGTTGCCTCCAGGACTGGAGTAAAGGGAATTTATAATTAGGGCCATGTCCTTTGCAAGGTATGCCTGATAAGGCCTTTCAGTGCTTGACCACCTCATTGCATGGTTAAACAATAACAAAAGAATTATAGCAACTGCAACTACCTCGCTGGCCAATAGCATTGAGAATGCTACACCTCTTTTTTTCATACATGACTATAGAAAGTTAGAGTTTAAATGCTTTTTGGTGAAGCTTGTTAATACAACTATTATCCCTCTGTTATGGAATATCCACATCCCCACATCCAGTAATGTTTATCTCAAGATGTCCGGTTGTTGTTCCTTGTCTTCCTGGTTTAAGGTTGTACTTAAAAGTAATTGTATCTAGAGAATTTTCATTTAATCCGATATGCCCTCTTTCTGAATACTTTAGAATACAGATATTCTCATTGCTCTTTTTAATAAAAACTATTCTTTCATCTTTAACATTCCCTTCATAATAAAAGGTGTAAGATATTGGAAGATTGTGCTTAAAAACTATACTTTCCTCCTTGGTCAGATAATATTTATAAAATGGAGTGTACTCAATTATACTTTGGCCTTGGTCAACATAATCAGTACCTTCCAAAATTGGATGAAATATGCAAAGGGGCATATCAACTTCTATTGAAGTTATGATCTCTTCTTTATTATCATGCCTTAAGATTAATTTTAAGTTTTTTTCATCTGATTCTGTAAATTCAACAATATATTTTTCTGGAATCTCTGATCTAAAGTCAAATGCACCGCAACTGCATGGCTCTGGTTCTTCAGCATTTACAAATTCCTTGTCTTTGCATGATTCAATAAAATCCTTAAGTTTTGTTAGCCCATATATTGCTTTCTTCTCTTCTTTGTAATTTAATGGAACACAGTTGTCATACAGCTTATTTTCTTTGCTTGGATTCTCGCATACTGCAACAGCCTTTGTATCAAATTCCTCATATTTTTGTACAGAAACTTCTTTAAATTGTGAACTATAATCCTCTGTTGGAAACAAATAAGAACTTGAGATAACAAAACCATTTTTTCTGAAATAAACTTTACTTTCCTGAGGCAGGTAATTAGGGAATTCTATTTCATCCAATACTTTGCAAATAAGGGATTTGTCTTCACATTCAACATAACCTCCTTCACCTGCAGAGCCAATCTTTAACTTCCTGCATAAACATATGCAGGATTTATTAGTTTCACAACCCTTCCCAACTGGCTTCTTAAATAAAGAATTTACAGTGGTATCTCCTTCTTGACTGGATCCTATTTGTTCATCTCTAAAATGAAAATCTTCATCATTTTTTGTAAATCCAATTATTACTGTGTCTTTATCCATGCGCAAGGGCATTGATTTGATTGTTCCATGATTATTCTGGTTTACTTCTTCTATAAGTGCAACCAATTGATTAAATGAGTCCTTGCTGGAATCACTCAACCTATAAAAATTGCTTATGATAGTTACAGCAGAAACAATTATTATTATTGAGACTACAACACCTATTAAAACTTCTAGAGAAATGATGGTTGCTTTTTTATTTTTTCTCATTTGGGTGTATCAGTTAGGCATTTCTTTTTTGTTATCTTATCCGCACAATCCTCCACTGACATACATTCCTTTTTTGATTCATATGTATTCTCAGAATTACAAGGACATGGATCTATAGCATCACTAAGCCCATCACCATCACAGTCATGGCCAATGCTAAAAATGTGTTTATCCAGTTCTGTTTTCTCTTTTCCTATAACACCTGTATAAATCATTATTGAAACAACTAAAACAATAAGAACTATCGCAGCAACAACAATAACATTCAAAGTTAGTTCAACAGCATTTTTGTTTTTCATTTTTATCACTCCTTAACTACATCAATCCTTTGTCCTACAAAACAAATATTTTCACCTATTTTAACCAAAGCACTTTTATATGTATATAAAGGGGATTCTTCTAGAAATTTATAATATCCTTCGTATTCATCTTCTTCCTTTCCCTCACCTTTAAAGGCTAATAGTGTTGGAAAAAGCAATTTCTTAAAATCAATTTTTTCTACAAACCTAATATTTATATTCTTTAAATTATTGTTTTGGTAGTTTAAAACGTCTTGATTATCCCTTAAATCAACAATGCATGGAGAGTAATCTGTATAAGTTTTGTAATATTTTATCTGACCTTTTACATTCTTGATCATCAATTTCAAATCCCCTTTGTAATCCTGCATTACAGTTAATTCACATCCCTGGAAATCTTTAAGCTCTAAACTTTGTTTGATTATTTCCCCTTGTGTTGCTCCTATGGGAATATTTTTATCTTTAAGAAGGAATATTGTTTCATTAATTGTTTCAACATTATCCTCCATGTATTTAGGCATCTCAAACTCATAATCCAGTTTTTCTTGGCCTATTTTCAAAAAACCTGTGGCATTATTAATTTTTCCCCAGAACTGTTCTGATGCCGTTGGGTTAAAATGAATAAATATTAAATAAAAAACTGTACCGGCTACTATGATTGCTATTCCCCACTTCACAATTTCTTCTAAGCTAAGGCTTGTCATTTTCAGTGAAAATTTAAAAATTTAAAAATGTTGTTGATATTTTCAGTCAGGCTTTCCCTTATTCCTTTTGCAAAGAATATAAAAAACAAAAGGAATGCTAATGCAAACAGCCATAATACTATTTCCCTTCTTGTAAGCGCTTTTTTATTAATAATTATTTTCATTTAAATGCTCTTTAAATTTACACATTGATTTTTATCATCAACTTTCATATTAGCAATGTATATCTTATTGATGTTTTTAAGCTTACTTTCCTGTTCCTTTTGTTCAGATGATTTAAAAATATTGACGAATGTAAAAATATCATCAGTCCATCCTCCCACAAAGCTTATATCTGGACTGATTAAACTTATTGTATAAACATCTTTTTCATTGCCTACAAACTTAATATCTTCTCCTTCCTTAACATCTTCCCCAAGAAGAATTAACCCTTCGCCTTTCCATCTTTGGATGTAATCAAGGTATGTCACAACCCCTTCTTCCTCACCTTTTTCACCAGCCTTGGTTATATAATAATGCTCATCCATATATTCAAACAGCTTCTCACCAGTTATAGGTTTTATATCATCTTTGATATTAAAAGTATAACATATAAAACACATATTATCGCTAAAAAGAGATTTTTTATTGAATATGTTTCCATATTCTCCATTAAGGAACATATACCAGCATCTTGCACTTAAGTCTGAAATCTGTATCTTCACCTGTTCTTCATTACCCTCTAAAACCTTGTGCTGGGTCTTGCACACTATTGGGAAGGGATTTAACTCTAAAACCCCTCCAACCTTCAAAGTAGACTTTACTCTTGTTAATATACTTGCTCTGCAGGCCTGCTCATCCACTGCCTGGTCTGCTCTTGTAAAAAACTGGTTCATTGCATAAATTATAATTGTAAGGCTTAGTATTGCTAGGAGCATCAATATCAAAAAAGACCTTGCTACTGCTTTACGGTTTTGGTAAGACATTTGATAATCCTCCTATTGAAAAAAATAGTATTATGATAAGAATAATAATAATTAGCATTATAACCAGCATTTCTGGAGAAATATCCCAACCTCTTTTTTTTAGTTTATGCATTATATAAGAACCTTGTTTTTATGTATATAAGCTTTTCGGTAATAAAAAATTATTTGAAGACAATGCTTGCATAGCCAACAGCATTATTATAATCACCCATAATGTCAGCAGAGGTGTAGTAGTGCATAAGATTTACTTTCTCAGCCTTGCCCTTCATTAATTCTATCAACACAGCTATTGGAACAGCGCCGCATATAGTTGCTTCCTTGACCTTAACATAATTTAAAAAACCATCTGAATCAAGGTTTTTGATAAATTTTATTGCATCATTGTCAAGCTTTTGTATATTTTCCTTTACATTTATTGAGAAAGGAACATAGCCATAGCTAAAACCATAATGAGTAAAATCAGAGCTTGCAATTATGCAAACTTTTTTGCCAGACTCTTCTATGGTTTTTTTAATCCCTGATGCAAGCTCTTTGATGTTGTGATCAAACCCAATTGTTATAGGAATAAACCTTAATTTTTTCAGATAATCCTTGCTTACAAACTGCAAAAAGGGAAGCTGGACTTCAATAGAATGCTCATGAAGATGAGCCAGGGAATCCTCAACAATGCAGGAATTACTAATCAGTTTTTTTCCAAATTCCTTATCAGCTTTAATAACCCCAAAGGGCGTTTCCCAGTCATCCAAGATAGTTGAGGTTCTTCCAAGGCCAGAATGATTTGGGCCAATGATAATAAACAGGTCAGGAAACTCTGATTCTGCAATCTCCTTATAAGACCATGCAGCGCAAGGACCTGAAAAAAGGTAGCTTGCATGGGGTACAACAGCTCCTAAAACAAAACCCTTTCTTTTGTTTATTGGCAATGCACCAGGCCCTTTTTCTGACTCAAAGCATTCTATTAGCTGCTTGTTTAATCTGTCAAAAT
>CAYWLA010000011.1:0-14620 GCA_964458955.1 uncultured Methanosarcinales archaeon | reverse complement strand
CCATTAGTTATAACTAATGTAACTTCACCAAAACCAGTAACTGGGTCTATACCTACAACCTTGAAATCATTACAACTTAAACCTGCTCCCAATGTGCAGCTTGAAGGCAGGTATTTTCCGGGGTTTAATACTCCAAAATATGCCAGAGCTGCTATTGCTAACAAAACAACAAGAATTGCCCAGCCATAGGTCATCAAGAACTCCATGGCAGCTTGTGCTTTTTTCATTTTATCACCTCTATTCCTGGATTTTTATAGTATATCACTATACTTTTTTATATATTAATACTAACTTATATATAAAATTAACTATTTTTTGGGCTAAATAATCCCTCCAAACAGCTTTCCAAACACTACAGAGAAAATTAAGAAAAGGCTTATTGTAACAATAATAAATGTGGGGATATACTTAAATCCTGCCTTTATTTCTCCTTTTTTTATTGTTGCAATAATTATAGATGAAAAATATGATGTAATAAACAAGCAGGTAATAACAAATATTCTAAAATCTTTAACAGAAATACCAACTTCAGAAAAATTAATGTTAAATCCCCCCATGCCTGAAGGCATATCCATTTTCGACATAAGGTTGCTTAGTATTATGAGCAGCTGGTTTGAAAGTGCAAACAATAATGGGGCTGCAATTACTGTAGCAAACGTGATAAATATAACATATGTTGTAACATTTGCTGAAAGCTCTTTTTTCATAATTTTTGCTTCCTCTATATCAACAGATATTTTATTAAGCAAATCTCCAATCTCTCCGCCAGCAGCAATGCCTTCAACAAGAAGATTTATTGAACGTGTAAGCATAGGCGAATCATATTTTCCTGCAAATCGTTTCAGAGCCCCCTCAAGGTCTTCCCCTGTCATGGTTTCTTTTGCAACTATTTCAATTTCTTTTGCTAAAATGCCAAATTGCGGCCTGACAGCATACCACAAGGCCCTGTCAATAGGCATTCCTGCCTTTATATTAGCAGATGTCAGCTGCAGAAAATCAGCAAAAACTTCTTCTATACCTACCATTCTTTTGAATATTCTTAAATCAATTATTAAATAAAACAATAGCCATAATACAACCAAAAGAACAATAAATACAATAATCCAGACAAAAAACATAATAACACTGACATAAAAAATACCATATTTTAAGTCAGTTGAAAAACGATAGATTAAGTAAAATGAGATTATAAAATTCGAAAAAATACAAAGATTAAATATTATTTTAGATAGTTTATGGGATTCTACTGCAAAACCTGCCTTTTCCAGATAATACTTTAATTTGTTTTTCCTGTGCTCCAAGATTAATTTTTTCTTTTTTTCTATCTTAAGCTTTCGGTATAGCTTAATCTTATCTTCAACACTCCCTATTTGCTTTTGCTCTTTTGTTTTTTTCAGCGAGTTAAACAATTTTCCTATTTTCACATTTCCACCGCAGGTCTCGATGATTTTATTATTGAGAAAAACATGAACTGAACAAATCCAAGTAACATTGCTATTGCAAGAAGAGCAATTAAATCAATTTTTATTGAGATAAATGTTGTTAAAACAATAATTCCTATTATGCCGAGTGATGGCATTATAACTGCTATAACCATATAAAACATGGCTAATGGATTTAACTTTCTGCCATACTCCTTTACTTCAATAACCTGTTCACGGACTATCTGGTCTAATATGCTTGAAAGAGAGTTTGAAATATCTGCCCCTGTTCTTAAGGAATTAAGTATCTGCCATAAAACTTTGGTGAAGCTTGAGGAAGGGGTTGTCTCTATTATTTCGTTTATTGCATCCTCCATTGTTGTTCCTAAGTCAACCTTGTCTATTATTTTCTTAAAATATTTCCCGATTACATCATAATTTTTTGATGCATTGAGGATGGCATCATATAAGGAAACACCTGATTCAAGCTCTATTATAATGAAGCGGCCAACAAAAACAATTTCCTTGCTTATGTCCCTGCTTTTTCTTAATATTTTTACATCTGGAATTTTAAGCATATAGAAAAGGGTAATAATAAACATAAATGGGAAAAAAAGGTATGTTATCCAAGACAAAATTTCAAGCTTTACAAGTATTGTTGCAATAAGGACAGTAAGGCCGGTTGTCATGTAAAATGCTGAGAAAATTGTTTTTTGGACAAATTCTTCAGGAGTATCATCCATACCGGCCTGATTTAATTTTATATTCAGGCCAGGAAGGCCCTTTGCAATCCTCTTAATTAATATATTGCTGATATGGTTCACCTTTGTTTTTTGTTTGATTTAACAGTTTTCATAAAATTATCCTTATCTGTATAATATTGTGCCATAATCCTTCCTACCCCATCAACACTGTTTATGTTTTTTTTAATCATCCATTTAAGGACAGCCTCCTTTTCTTTCAGATTTTTGTTTATTTCTTTTCTGCTCATTCCAGTAAACATCTGCAAGGTGTTCATAATGGATATAGATTCATGTGCTTTCTCTAATTTGTCCTTTTTTATATTAAACTGAATTAAAATATTTGTGCTGCTGTCGGGAAGTATTTCTGATATCTGAAATGTCTTTCTTGTTCCTGTTCTTCTGTTTCTGTACTGCACAAGAATCATTGAAACAGCTGGAATCATAGATTTTGGAATATCAATAGGCGGATTTGTGAGCCTTGTAATTGTCTCATTTGTATCATTTGCATGCACTGTTGCATATACAGAATGCCCTGTGTGAATTGCTTCAAAAAGAACTTCAGCCTCTTGCTTTCTTCTTATCTCTCCAACAACAATCCTGTCAGGCCTCATTCTAAGTGAATTAACCAATAAGTCAAGCATTGTTATGGCTCCCCTGCCCTCTGGGTTAGGCAGCCTTGTTATCATGGGAATCCAGTGCAAAAACTTAGGCAGTTGTATCTCATGAGTGTCCTCAATTGATATTATCCTTTGGTTTGGAGGAAAAAAGTTTGAGACAACATTCAGCATTGATGTTTTTCCTGTTGCAGTTCCGCCAGATATTATTATTGATAGCTCATACTGAACACCAAGCCAGATAAGGGCTGCTGCCTCAGAAGATATTGTATTGTTTCTTATAAAGTCAGTGATTGTCCATGGCTTTGCTGCAAACTTTCTTAATGTAATTGTGTTTCCTTTAAGAGATACTGGACTAAGTGTTGAATTTATCCTGTCGCCAGTGCTTAAGTTTGCATCCATCAATGGCTCAAGGACAGTTATCTGCCTTCCAACTTTCTTGCCTATCATAGTAGAATAATGCTTTATCTGCTCCTCGCTCTCGATATGAATATTTGTCTTAAGCCATCCATGCTTACGGTGATAAACCCAGACAGGATCTTCTGCATTATTGATTGCTATCTCCTCAAGATGCTGATCATTCATCAGAATTTCTATGTTGCCCATACCAAGGCTTTTTTGTATTAAATATGATGTGAGGAAACTCATTGTCTTTTTGTCAGCATCAGGAAAATGCTTTCTTATCAGCAAATCAATTGTTCCCCTGAACCTTTGCTCAATAAGCCCTGTCTTTTTTATGTCAATTATATCCACCATGCCAAGATTTACCTCTGTAATAAGCTCCTGCCTTATTTTCTCAAGAATTATCTCAGTATTTTTGCTTATACTTGATATAGAAACCTCATATATTGGAACAAACTCATCTTTTTCTGTATAAATCCTTATCTTTATTGGGATTTCATTAGAAATAAAATTATATTCATCTTTGACTGCCATACTATCACCTTTTTTTTGAATTTAAATTAAACTTCTTAAAAATCTTTTTTATTTATTAAGTTGCATAAGTTATTAATTTCTTTTTCAAAGAAGCCTTTCTTTTCATCAATGTCTTTTATTTTTTTCTCAAATAACTTAACGTGCTTTTCAACATCAGTTGATTGCGAGGATATTGTAAATGCCCTTGCCTTTGAAATTAGGTCATTCAGATCTTTTTTCAGATTGTTTCTTTCATCATCAATCTTATTCAATAATTTTTCAGCTTCCATTTTTTTTTCAAAGAATTTCTTGAACTGATCTGACAATATTTTGCTTTCGTTGGTATTTTTTTTAATTATTCTTCCCCTTTCAAAAACTTTCTTTAAAATTTCCTTTTGTGAATCAAGTATTTTTTTCCCGTGACCCTTGCTCTCATTAGCAAGAGAAAGCATCTTGTTTTTTTGCTCTGTTAATGTTTTTTTAGTACTCTCTGCCAGTTTTTTCATATTTTCTATATGAGATTCTGAGTTTTCAATAGAGGTGTCCTGCAATTTGAGTTTTTCATTCAGGCGGTCTGTTATTTTATTAATTTTCTCAAGATTTTGCTTAAGGGCTTCCTCAGATTTTTTTGTTGATATTTCCCTTATTTTTTCAGTTCTTAGCATCTTCTCTTCTACACCTATTTTTCTTAAAATATCTTCATATTTTTTTTGCGCAGTAATAATCTGTCTGTTCATCCCTTTAATTTTATCTGTAAACTGCTGGTCCTGCACCTTAACTTGGTCATCAATATTTTTTTTCAGTTTCTCGTATCTCTCAAGCTCTTTGAGCTCTTTTCTTACATTTCCAGCCTCAGCATGTATATTGTCCTTTATGCTTTTGAATTCCTTCCTTATCCTTGAAAGGTTATCTCCATTTTTATCAAGAAAACTGGATAATGACTCTGCTTTTCTTATAATAATCTCTTTTTTTCCATGAAAGCTTTTTACTTTTTCTTCAACATCTTTTTTTGTCAGCTTTCTTTCAATAAGCCAGAGCGTTGCAAATTTATAATCAATGCTTATGATACTTTCTTCCTCAAGAAAATCAGCCCATTCCTCTACTACTACAGGGCTTACTCCAAGCTCTTTTGCTGCCTGCACAACAGAAATTCTTTTTTTCTCTTGAATAAGGCTTACCAGCCTATCAACACCTGTTTTTAATAATGAATCTTGGACCATCTTATCTTAAAAAATTACTTTTTAATATAAATATCTATCGAAATCACTCAGTTAAATCCTCACATTCATATGCTGTAAGGTGCTCTTCATCCAGCCTGAACCATGAGGGCATGTTTTTAATATTGGAATTTTCTGTTGTCTGGTCTCCAAAATAGATATAATCAACAACACTCCTATCGTTGATAGGAACTTCCTGTGCCTGGAATTCCTCTAGATTCACAAGACTTTCAATTCCATATGGAGAATCTGAAAGATTTCCCTCTAATCTCATGAGGAAACTTGGAGCTGTACTTGATTCAATATAATATGAATTATTAACATGGATTTTAAGGTTTGTTGTTTCATTGTTGGGCCCGATAAAATCAGTGATGGTTGTTTTTATTATTGTGTTAGTAACCCTGCCGTAGCTGTTTATCACATACAATGGGTCCTCAAATTCCTGTATGCTGATATTAGTTGTTATGTAAAGCGGCCTTTGCCATGAAGCGGTTTTCTTGACATCTTCAATATTTAAAGTTATATTGGCAGCAATACTCACTGCCCATGGATCTTCCTGGTAAATGATTATTTTGTCTATACTAAAGTCAGTAATTATATCAAGTTTTATTGCCTGCTCTTTTATTCTTTGAGTCCAGTTGATGAATGTTGATTCATTCATAAGGCCCATTTGAGATTTATTGATAGTCCCATTCAAAAAAGCCTCTTCAAAACAGGAATTTGTATCATATAAAAAAATACCCTTGTCTGTTATGTACTGCTCCATGCTCATTAAAGCCCTGAATCCTGAAATATAAAGGCCCCTCTCCATATCTTTTTCAACATCATCCATAAAATTGTTCATTGAATAAATTCTTGTTTCAGTTACCATAACCTCATCCCTTAGGCTGTATTTAGTATAGATAGTAAGTGAAAATATTGTTATGGTTATAAGTACAATTGCAGTTATACTGAAGAATATGCTTTTTTTGTTCAGTGCCATACCCTCACCTCTGCTATTATTGGACCCCATAATGAAGGGACACCCCCAACAGGATTCACTTCCTTGTTTATCTGGGTTGCTTTTACATAATCACCTAACAGCAGATTTAATCTTTCTTCTGCATCTGAAACAGCATCTTCTTCTGTATCAAATATCTGGCCATATCCAACTAAAGAGGGGATAAGAACATAATACTGCAGGGTTGTCTCATTAAGGATATAGCAGTCACTGCATGAATCACTAACATCAAAATTGTTTTCCCCCTCAATAAGATAATCAGAGTCAATATAAATAGATGATGGAGTTGCAAGGGGCCTTGGTGTTGTAAAAACATTCTGGCTGTTTGCATTTACACTAACTATGCCACTATCAAGCTGTGCAACCTGTATGAATGATTCAATAATATCATAATCTCCAAAATCCTTTGTATATGACTTGCCATTGCTCATGCTGCCATCAAAGCTTTCAATAAGAGAAACATCAATTTTTCCATATTGTAGTTTGGTAGTGTCAATAATTTCATACTCTATTTCAACATAGGATGAATCTTCTGGGTCATTTTCAGGGTCAGAATAAAGCAATGTTTCACCTTCACCAAAAAAATAGTCCGGATAGCAGTTAAGGTAAACACTTACTACATTGGTTCCTTCACCAAGACTATCTTTAATATCATATGTTTTGTTTAAGGTTCCAGTCACATTTAATATTTCTATTTTCTCATCATTTAAATAAAGCTGCACATTGCCTTTTTCAGGAACTCCATCAGGAATTCCAAAGCTTTTGAGGTCTTTTCCAACGATGTGCAAAGTTGCATTTTTTATAATAACTCCTTTTGGGACAAAAATAGGCAGCACAGACCATGCACCAGTTGCCTTATTCAGATTATTGCCTCCCTTGCTTAAGACATTATCAAAATAAAATCTTTTTTCTACTAATTTTGAAGGAACAAATTTTCCAGTGCTTTCATACTCAACAATTATTTTTGAGCCTGGATGAATATGAGTATGGTCATCAGACTGGATTAGGAATTTTATTTTCAGTTCATTCCATCCGCTTATAACGTCATTTGTTATGTCAACAAAATCAAATCCTATGTGTGTGACATCTTTTTCCTGTGTATAAAGCCATGGATTTCCTATATTTGTTGGCACTCCATTAAGGTCAAAATCATTGGATGGTGTAGCGCTTGTTCCCCAATGGACTGTCAGGAATAGTGTGGCTTTTATGACATCACTGGAATTAATATAAAATTTCTTTATAATATCTGCTGTGGTTCCTGGTCCGTGTGAGCTTCCCTCTGGGTTTATCATAAAGACCTCTGTTGTATTTTTGGTCACCTTTGTTGCAATTGCCCTTGCAGTAAATCCTTCTCTTGTCCTGTATCTTTGTATGCCGGATATCATTTTCTTTGATGTCATTGATATTCCATCATTGCTTTTAATTCTGGAATAAATTTCTTCTCCTTCTATATAAAAGCCAAAACCAAGATTTTCATCAATAAAATCATTAGTAAACTCTTTTGTTAAATTGCCTGCTTTGTCAGTCTTGTCAAGTGCCCAGAACTCGCCTATTTGCTCTAAAATAGTATTTTCAGGATTTGTTATTTCCCCAGTTGATATAAGCTCATCAACATATGGGTTATTAACCTCATTAATCTTTAATTCTGACAATGCATTAATTATATCATGTGAACTATAACCAAGGCTTGTGTATGATGGCTCAACTATATAAAAAGTATAAAGCAGCAAAATACCTATAGTTATTATGCCCGCGCCGATTATTGAATCAACTGTGAAAAAAAAGCCTTTTTTTAATCCCATAAATAAATCACCATTTTCTCAATTTCTGATTCTTTAACAATAAGCCTGGTTACTTTGACTAGTTTCTTTGGATTTTCAACAGTTTGTATATTTGTGAAATTAACACCTGGCTTTCCTATTCCCTCTAATGAGCTGTTGATTTGCATAATATTATTATTTCTGTCAGTGAAAAAAACATAATAATCATAGATTGTTCCAAGAAGTTTTTTGCTTTCTTTGTATGGGATTTTTGAAAATTCTGCTAGCTTTTCCTCACTAACCCGATTATTATCAGTTATGCCAATCCTGACTACATTATCCTTATTCCAGTTATAAGGGTAACCTTGGCTAACTAATGAGTTGGAAATTGATTTGACATCAATAAGAAGATCATCAAGCAATTCCTCATCCTGGTCAGAAAGATTAGTGATATTTTTGTAGTATATCAATATAGCTGACCCAAAAACAAGCATTGCAATTATTAAATCAAGGGAAAAAACCTGCGCCTTAGTTAAGATAGATAACACCCCCTATATTTCTTATTGTGTTATTTCCCTTGATTACAGTCCCATTAACTTCAGGTATTCTTACTGTAAACTCTGAATTTTTTAAAGCAATAGTTATTCCGTCTTTTGTTTTGGTTATTGTATACTCCTTATTATCAAGCTTTTCTGGTATGAAAAAAGTCCTGTTATAGCCAGACTTAACCTGTGCTGCAATATTAATTTCATGCTGTATTTTGTAGGCAAGGTCTTTTGCAAGAACAAATTCTTTTTCATCATTTAAATCATCAACTTTATCTTCTGTTGCTTTTAAAAAAACAAGAAGTGTAAAAAAGGAAATACTTAATAATAAAACAAATTCCATTGCCAGTTGAGCTTTTATGTGCTTAACCATACATAATCCCCCTTGGATTCTATGCTTATGTAATGGATGCCAGGGGTTATTGCAATATCTCCACTAATATTAACAGAACTTATATGGCTTATGTCTGTAATGCCGCTTTGTGTTTTTACCCTGAATGTGACCTCTTTGTTGCTTATTATAGCTTCTTCTACATTTTCAGGCATGTAAACCTTTATTCTTGTTTTTGAAGGCTCACCAAGGTAATAAACTGATTCTGCATTATCTGTTATTTTTCTTGCTATTTGGTCAACCTGGCTTGATATTACCTGATCACTGGTAGCTCTTGTATGTTCATAAAAAATTAAAATTAATGGAATTGTGATAAGCAATGCAAACCCTATAATCATAACATATTCCACGCTTACCTGGGCATTTTTTTCTTTCATGAAATAGTTGTTTATATACGCATATTTAAATTTATGTAACTATTCAACAATAGATTATAAATAGTAGTTAACTAAATCTTTATTTTAAAGTAATACAAAAAGACAGATAATTTTATATAGTTTTGTTAATTTGTGTTTTTAAACTGAAAGTTTTATTAATAGAGGGGTCAAAAATGGCAAATAAAGAGTTCAATAATATGTTAGATGATTATGTGGGTAGTATAAGAAAAAAGAATTCAATAAATTTTTCTGAGAAAATTAAGAAATTATTTAAGTCAAAACCCAAGAAAAAAATCCAGATAGAGAAAGGCACAACAGAGGAATATATAGATATGAATGATGAAAGACTGGAAAGTGATGTTATAGAAGAAAAAAAGGAGGGCTTTTTTGCTAAATTCTTTAAATTATTTTCAGCAAAACCTAAAAAAACTTTTGAAGAGGAAAAAATTCTTTTTGAAGAGCCAGAAGAGGCTGAGACAAAATATGAAAAGCCAATTGTAAAAGAAATGAAAGAAAACTTTATCAGCAAACTTTTTAATAAAATCTTTTTCTTTAGAAAAAATGAATATCCTGAAGAGCCTGAAAAAGAGCTAGAATTTAAAACTTACGGCAGTGAAATAGATGATGACGTTGTGAAGATTTTGAATATAGTTAACGAGCTTTTCAAAAAACTGCCCCAGAATGTTAAGTATCAGTTCAGAAATTCAAAAGACTTTGAAATATATTCAAATGTCCTCAAGAAGTATCATATTATAAAAAAGGATTAGGTTCTCATAAAGAATAATCAACAAGATAATTGTGCTTAAATACCTTATAAATCCTATAGCTGTTGAATGACTTTATAACATCCTTAAATTCTTCTCTTATTTTCAGGTAAATCTCCCTAAAATCAGTTGATGAGCTTGTTTCAACATCTATTTCAACATCCCATGCACCGATTGTCTTGCTAATCTTTACAATATTTGGGTTGTTTAAACAGAAATCTAATATATTGTTTTCCTTTTCCGGTTCAATATTATGAAGATTCAGGGTAATCATATTATTGATTAAATCACATTTGTCTGTGTTTAATGCAGACTTGTATGCTCTTATTATTTTCTTGCTCTTCAGTGAGTTTATTACTGATATAGCAGTCTTTATATTAATATCTAGTTTTGAAGCAATTGAAGTTAATCTTATTTTTGGGTTCTCAACAAAAGCCAGTAATATCCTCTTTTCCTTATCATTTAAAACAATTTTGTCCCTGTCTCCACCAACTATTATTTCTGATGGGAAATTAAGGTCTTTAGCTTTCTTATTCCTTGGCATAAGGTAATCTCTGGGGTAAATATGGGAAACAATGTTTATGATTATATCATAATTATTCAGTTCCTCATTCTCCTTTATCAGCATCTTCAGCTCTTTATTGAATTTTGAGGGATTTTGGGCCATGAATTCAACAAGGAGATCGTACTGCCCACCCATTTCATAGATTGAAGTCACATAAGGGTTTTCCATTAATTTTTTTACCAATAAGTTTAGTTCAGAACCTTTAGAACAGCCGCCCTTGAAATAAACTTTGAATAACAGCATATCAAAACATGAATAGTCAATAATAGTATAATAAAAAAGGATTATCTTGTTTTTTTCAAGCCTGTTTATTGTGTATTTAACGAGCTGCGGGCTCTTGTGAATTTTTTTTGCTATTTTAGAAAGCGAAAGCCTGCAGTTCTCGCCGTAGAAATACAATAACCTTTTGTTAATTTTAGTTACCATTGCTTATTTATTTTAAATTAAAGTATATAAATGTTTTTATTTGGAACTTTTTAAAAAATTTGTTAAAATACATTTTAAATATAGGAATGGATATACTAAAAAATATGGAAAGAATTCTTACTTTAGGTAAAATAAGAACAAGAAATATAGGAGAAACAAGAGGAACAATAGATTCCTGCGTGGATAGCATAATAGAACCTGATGAGTTTATGGCATTTAATAGGCTAGGTGAAGTATTAAGCTATGAAGAAAATGGAAAAATCCCCCAGCATGAACACTCATTTGTCTTTTTGTTTATTGAAAGAGCATTATTTGAACATTATACTTCAAATAAGGAAGGAAAAAAAGATAAGCTCGTTATAAGAAACCCTGGGATAGATATATATGGGAAGATGGATACTCCTGTAAATATTTATGATAATCCTAAAATTGTTAAAAATACACTTGATGAAGCAATAACTCACGAAGGTATTTTTGTTTTAGATAGAAAATCGCATAATATAATCCATAATGGGCTTATTATTCCAGTTGATTTTGATGATTTATATTCAGTGTTTGGTGTTAAGGATGATATTAAGCTTATTGAAAAAACAGGTTATCCATCAGGTTATCCGCCTGAGATTGGAACAAAGTCAAAAGCAGCACTTTATTTTTCTATATATCACCCAGAAATTCCCATTATGAAATTTGATGGTGATAGTTATATCATAAAACAAGGGAAAGTAGCATACTTACATGAAGAAAATTATTTTAAAAACTCAGATTTAAGTTCCTTCTTCCCATGACTCGAGATATTTCTTCTGCTCTTCAGTAAGTTTGTCTATCTTTATGTTCATGGCCTCAAGCTGCAACAAAGATATTATTTCATCTATTTCGTCCGGAAGAATTATTACCTTTTTAGGAAGCTTTCCCTTGTTTTTTATCAAATATTCAACTGCCAAGGACTGGCCGCAGAATGACAAGCTCATTACTGCGGATGGATGGCCTTCTGCAGCTGCAAGATTAACAAGCCTGCCCTCTGCTGCAACATAAATCCTTTTTCCATTAAGCATATATTCATCAAGGAATGGCCTTATCCTCCTGCTTTTTGCTGCTTTTTTTAATGATTTCAGGTCAATCTCCACATCAAAATGCCCTGAGTTTGCAACTATTGCACCATCTTTCATAAGCTTCATGTGCTCAACTGTGATTACATTTATATCTCCTGTCAAGGTAACAAACAAATCACCCAATGGGGCTGCTTCTTTCATTGGCATTACACCAAATCCGTCAAATGCAGCTTTCATTGCTTCAAAGGGATCAATCTCTGTGACAATCACTTTTGCTCCAAGCCCTTTTGACCTTAAGGCAAATCCCTTTCCGCAGTCTCCATAGCCAGCTACAACAACAGTGTTTCCTGCTATAAGAAGGTTTGAGGCCCTTAAAATTCCGTCCATTGTGCTCTGGCCTGTTCCATAGTAATTATCAACCAAGTGCTTTGTCTTGTTGTCATTGACAGCTATTATAGGATATTTTAAGGCATTGTCTTTTTCCATTGCCCTTAATCTTATAACGCCTGTAGTTGTTTCCTCGCACCCGCCGATAATATTTGGAATCAATTCTTTGTGGTTTTTGTGAATTTCACTAACCAGATCACAGCCATCATCTATTGTTATGTTTGGCTTAAACTCAATCACTTTTTTTAAGAATTTGTAATAATCTTCTGTTGTTTCGCCCTTATAGCCATAAACATTGAATCCTTGTTTTGCCAATGCAGCTGCAACATCATCCTGTGTGCTTAATGGATTGCAAGAGCAGATAGCAACATCTGCTCCACCAGCTTTTAATGTTTTTACCAAAGCAGCTGTTTCTTTTGTTAAGTGAAGGGCCATCCCTATTTTTATTCTATTTAATGGTTTTTCTTTTTCAAACCTTTGTCTTATTTTTAACAATGCCTCCATCTGCTTTTCAGCATACTCAATATTCATATCTCCCTGTTCTGCTAGATTGATATCTTTTACACAATAATTATCAGATTCATCCATTTTAACACCTTTTTGCAAATATTATTAAGAATTGGGAAAAGAGCAATTATATTTAATGTTTTCCCTATTGGAACTTAAAGAGTTAGATTATCAGAAGGTCTTTTCTTAAGCCTTGTTATATAGCCTGCGATTATATTCTTTAGTTTCTTTGACTCTGCAATTATTAGTTTATCAAGTATTTTCCTATTCTTTTCAAAAGTATCAGTGAACTTATTCCTATGAAGCTCCATAAGCTTGTTTGTTGCTCTTTTTATCTTCAGAGTTTTTATCCTTTCCATTTTTTACCATTACCATAAACTTTTTATTATACTTGGCTGGTTTTAGAGAATACTGCTCAGGTTTGAGATTCTGCTTTGCAGCCCATGTATGAGCACTTTCTTCTGTATTGAAAGTCTTTGGTCTGCTGCTTTTTATTACAGAATTAGAATTCCTGTAATGCTTTAAGTGAGTACTTAGTCCCATTCTTCTTTTTATTCTTGTGTGCATTTTTGCCATATTTTACCACCAAAATTGAGAATAATCAAGTTATATAAAAATCTATGCGGCTTAGAGAAATATCTCTAAGCCAGTTTAAATGTTTATTTTTTCTTTTCTTTTGCTTTTTTAGCCATTTTATCAACCCCCTTGTTTTGAGATATATTCTTAGTCCTCTTTTTCTTCTTCTTCATAAGTTTCTTCATCTTCTTCCTTTTCTTCTTCAATCTCTTCCTTTTTTTGCTTTTTTTTCATTTTTTACCTCCTACATATTTTGGTATTTTGCTGCTAAAGCAGCTTCTTTTTTTGCTTTTTTAAGTTCCCTTGCCTTTGCTTTAAATCACTCTTAACTGTTATATCTTTGTCTCTGTTTTTCCCTGTTATTTAAGCGTATTAGCATTTCTTTTATATGAAATCTAATATTATATCTGTTTGGTGCAAATCTGTTAAATCCCTTCTTCTGTCTCTGCTTTAATCTCCCTTGTTAACTCTTTTAATTTCTTGCTAGTGTTATCGATTTATTTAAAAATGTAACTATTTGCATTATTGCCACCTCTTATTTTGCCCCAGAAGGTTCTTGGTTATAAACCCTTTCAAACTCCTGCAGGAAAATATTTGCTATGTTTTTATCATGAATTATCAGTATATTCTCATCATTTCTTGTGTCAGCGCCAGCGGTTGGGTTGAATGAGCCAGTGATTACTGTTTTGTTGTCTATTATGAAGACCTTGTGGTGCATATTTGCCTTGTTATTATCTTTTTTTACATCAATGCCCTGATATTCCAACAATTTAAATTTAGAATATTTTGAGACCTGCCTTGCCTCAAAGACTCCTTTTATATTAAGTCCCTGGTAATGCTTTAAAATAATTGCAGTTGCAATCCTGCTGTTTGTAAAGCTGAATGTCATAAAATAAATATTGTTTTTTGCTTTTTTTATTTCCTCAGCAACATAATAAGCGCAGTTATCCTCTGGACAGAAATAGTTTTCAATTTTTTTATTGTTTAGATAAAACTCAGGATAAATCACATTATTGCCTTTTCTGAATTCAGAATTCCACAATTCATTAAACTCGTCTTCATAATTTCTTGACAAATAAAATGATTCAATTATAATAAGATTATTATTATTCTTGTATGCGCCATTCTCAGTCGGATTAAAGGAGCCTGTTAAAATAATTTTATCATCAATAATGCAGAACTTATTGTGCATCAAACCAGAAGATGAATCTTTTTTTGCAAACTTAAGATGTTTTACATTGTCAAAATTAGCATCATCAACCACTAGTTTTATGTCCATTGTTTTGCTTTTCTTATCCAAAATATTAATACTCCTTTCCAAGTCAAAGTCATAAAAAGCGCAGTGAACAGATTCTTTTGCACT